>CAIVGC010000360.1 GCA_903905335.1 uncultured Methylococcaceae bacterium | reverse complement strand
TTAAATGTTAAGCATTTAGTGATTGGTGATGATTTCCATTTTGGTAAGGCAAGACGAGGCAATTTTGGCCTGCTTAAGGAAAAGGGTAAAGACTATGGCTATACTGTTGAAGATACCGGTTCTTGTTACATTGAAGGTCAACGTGTTAGTAGTACCTTAATTAGAGATGCGTTGGTCGAGGGTGATTTAGCACAGGCCAAACAATTGCTAGGTCGTTGTTATTCGATTTGTGGACGAATTGCTCATGGTGATAAGCGTGGACGAACGCTAGGTTATCCGACGGCTAATATAAGATTGTTTAGAAAAAATACGCCCGTTAATGGGGTATTTGCCGTTACCATGACTGGCTTAGAAGGTCATGAATACGAAGGGGTTGCAAATGTAGGGACTCGCCCTACCTTTAGTGGCGGCTCAAAAGTGATACTTGAAACCCATTTATTCGATTTTAATAAAGAAATATATGGCTGTTATGTGGAAGTGCATTTTAAACAAAAAATTAGAGATGAAATGCATTTTCAATCATTCGAACAACTGCAAGCCCAGATTATAATTGATGTGCTGAGTGCTAAAAAGATTTTTGCTGAGAATAAAAAACTATGACTACAGATTATAAAAAAACACTAAACTTACCAAAGACTGCTTTTCCTATGAAAGGCAATTTAGCGCAACGTGAACCTGAGCGCCTTAAGAAATGGACTCAGGCGGAGCTGTATCAAAAAATAAGAGTGGAGTTTGCAGGAAAGCCAAAGTTTATCTTACATGATGGCCCTCCTTATGCTAACGGTGAGATACATATAGGTCACGCGGTTAATAAAGTCTTAAAAGATATTATTGTTAAATCAAAAACCCTGAGTGGTTTTGATGCGCCTTATGTGCCGGGTTGGGATTGCCACGGTCTACCCATTGAACTGATGGTAGAAAAGAAAATAGGCAAAGCAGGCGTTAAAGTGTCGCCGGCTGTATTTCGTAAAGCTTGTAGAGAATATGCTGCTAAACAAGTTGAGATACAAAAAGAAGCTTTTATCCGGCTCGGTATTTTAGGTGATTGGGAAAATCCTTATTTGACGATGGATTTTGCTTTCGAAGCCGACATCGTACGTTCCTTGGGTAAAATAACTCAAAAAGGCCATGTGGCGGCCGGTGCTAAGCCAGTACATTGGTGTACCGATTGTGGCTCAGCACTGGCAGAAGCCGAAGTTGAATATGAAGATAAACATTCGCCTGCCATTGATGTACGCTTTAAAGTCGTCGATGAAGCCGCTTTTATGGGCCTTTGTCATCATGCGCCTGCCCATGAAGGGCAGGGCGATTTATCAGTCGTTATTTGGACCACCACGCCTTGGACTTTACCTGCTAATCAAGGCGTAGCTTTAAATCCTGATTTAGAATATGTGATCGTGCAATGTGCAACTGAGCGTTTAGTGATTGCTGAAGGTTTGCTTAAAGATAGCCTGCTACGTTTCGGTATTGATGATTATCATGTCATCGGTTATTGCAAAGGATCTGCTTGGGAATTTCAGTTATTAGAACATCCTTTCTATGATAGAAAAGTGCCGATAGTGTTAGGTGAACATGTCACTACCGAAGCCGGCACCGGGGCGGTGCATACTGCGCCCGGTCATGGTCAAGACGATTATATCGTCGGTATGAAATATGGTTTGACGATCGATAACCCTGTGGGTGCCGATGGCGTGTTTTTATCGACTACAGAATTATTTGCCGGCGAGCATGTTTTTAATGCCAATGCCCATGTTCTAGGAGTATTAGAGAGCAAAGGTAAGTTACTACATCATCACGCTATACTGCACAGCTATCCACATTGCTGGCGTCATAAAACACCAATTATTTTTAGAGCGACGCCGCAATGGTTTATCGCTATGAATAAAAATAACTTACGTAAGCAAGCCTTGACTGAAGTTAAGCGCGTTGCTTGGATTCCAGAATGGGGTCAAGCACGCATAGAAAGCATGATAGATGGGCGTCCTGATTGGTGTATTTCTCGCCAACGTACTTGGGGTGTGCCTATCACCTACTTTATACATAAAGAAACCCGTGAACTGCATCCGCGCACTGCTGAATTGATTGAACAAGTAGCTAAGCGTATCGAAGAAAAAGGCATAGAAGCTTGGTTCGAGCTTGAAAAAGAAGAGCTATTAGGTGCGGAAGCCGCTGATTATGAGAAATCCACTGATACCTTAGATGTCTGGTTTGATTCAGGTGTGACTCATGCGTGTGTACTCGATAAGCGTGAGCAATTAAACTCGCCCGCTGATTTATATTTAGAAGGTTCAGACCAACATCGTGGTTGGTTTCAATCATCGTTGTTGGCCTCGGTAGCCATGAATGATGTTGCGCCCTATAAAGCGGTTTTAACCCATGGTTTTACTGTTGATAAAAACGGTGAAAAAATGTCCAAGTCTAAAGGCAACGTTATTCCACCGCAGTCGGTCATGAAGAATCTAGGCGCTGACGTCTTAAGGCTTTGGATTGCTGCTACCGATTATCGTAGTGAAATGCGCGTCTCGGATGAAATCTTAGAGCGTACCTCAGACGGTTATCGTCGTCTGCGAAATACAGCGCGATTTTTGTTATCCAATTTAGATGATTTTAATCCTGCGCAAGATTGTGTGGCGCATCAAGATTTATTAGCCTTAGATCGTTGGGTACTTGATAGAGCTTTGGTCTTACAGGAAGAAGTCAAAGTCGCGTATGACACTTATCAATTTCAACAGATCTATCAAAAAGTACATCACTTCTGCGTAATTGATTTGGGTGGCTTTTATTTAGATATTATAAAAGATCGTCAGTACACCGCTAAAGCTGATGGTTTGGCGCGTCGTTCGGCACAAACTGCAATGTATCATGTATTAGAAGCACTGACGCGTTGGTTAGCGCCCATTATTAGTTATACCGCAGATGAAATTTGGCAATATTTGCCAGGTGAGCGTAGTGAATCGGTATTTCTAGAAACCTGGTATCAGGGACTTGTTAAATTAGACGAAAAGTCACTTATGACTCAAGAATTTTGGCAACAAGTGATGTTAGTTAGAACCGCTGTCAGTAAAGAACTAGAGAAAAGTCGTGGCAAAGGAGATATTGGTTCTTCGTTGAATGCCGAGCTGGAATTATATTGCAATCCAGTTTATTTAGAAGTCTTAAACCAGTTGGCGGGCGAGCTGCATTTTATTTTTATTACCTCAAATGCATCAGTAATGGCGGAACAGTTTTGCCCCGAAAATGCCCTGCAAACCGAGCTTGAAGGTATTAAATTAAAGGTTATCGTATCTGAGCATAAGAAATGTGTGCGCTGCTGGCATCAACGTTATGACGTAGGTGAGCACGTCGAGCATCCAGAGCTTTGTGGTCGTTGTATAGAAAACGTGGCAGGTTCTGGTGAGCTAAGACATTATGCCTAAGTTCCCGATGTTAAAATGGTTAGGCTTATCGTTATTGGCTGTGATTATAGATCAGTTGAGTAAATTGTGGGTAGCTCATTCCATGCAACTTTACCAATCCATTAATATCATGCCATTTTTAAATTTAACTTATGTGCATAATACTGGCGCCGCCTTTAGCTTCTTAAGTGAAGCGGGCGGTTGGCAGCGCTGGTTTTTTGCGGCCTTAGCTATAGGTATTGGTACCGTGATTGCAGTCTGGTTATCTCGATTAAAAGTCCAAGAGACTTTTCTGGCAGTAGCGCTGTCATTGGTTTTAGGTGGCGCGATAGGTAATTTAATTGATAGACTCGCCTATGGTTATGTTATTGATTTCCTAGATGTTTATATACCTTCTTGGCATTGGCCGGCATTTAATGTTGCTGATTCTGCAATTACCTTGGGTGTAGTATTGATGTTGCTAGAATCGTTTGGTGTAAGTAAAGAAAAAAGTTAGCACTAAGTCGGGTTAGCCAGAACATAACCCGACAACTTCTTTATCGTGCTGTTTTGAGATCTTAACGGGAGCATGTTTTGCTAAAAATTTTTGCGCTATTAATAATCAGTTTGCTATGTAATTTTGCATCAGCAGATTATTCTGACATTGAAATAGTACCCTTAAGCAATCGACCTGCCAGCGAGATAATCGCACTCTTAGCTCCCTTACTCGATAACTCAGTACAACTGACCGATAATGGTTCTAGTTTATTAATCAAGGCTACGCCGGATCGCTTGAAAGACATAAAGGCATTGATCCAGAAACTAGATGTGCGCCAGATTAATTTAATGATCAGTGTGCTGGAAAGTCGACAAGTCACTGCGGATCAACTTAATGCGGCCGCGGGCCTCTCAAACAGTAATATAGCTCATTTTTATCAAACGCAACCCAAAGGTAATGATGAAGCTATTTATGGTGTGAGGACCCTAGACGGTGTACCGGCTACTATTAAAGTAGGACTAAGTAATCCACAGCAAACTTTCTCTGCGTTTGGCTTTCCAAGCGCTGTTGAATATAAAGAAACCAGTACTGGGTTTTTAGTAACGCCTAGATTGCTTGGACAACAAGTGTTACTCAATGTTTCACCTTGGTCAGAAACCATGAATGGCAAAGGACAGATCGACGCGCAGCAAGCACAATCTAGCCTTAGGATTGATTTAGGTGTATGGGTAGAGTTAGGCGGCATAGCACAAAATTCTAATGCTAATATGAGCGGCACCACCATGAATTTACGTCAAATCGATAAAAACACTCAGCATATATTGATTAAAGTAGATCGGGTTGATTAATTTGGCCGTTCTTTTATTAGGGTTAGGTTCTATAGACTAATATCACTTTGACAAACAGTAAAGATTATAATCAGAACAGGTAAAGGTATTATGAGCTGGAGAGAACTTAAACATGAAGATGTTTATACTGATGATGAGGTTAAGGCGCGTTTGATTGATGATTTAGCGCATTGGTATTTGGAAAATGGTTGGATACGTCGTAAATATAAAACCAGTGGCTGGAAAGGGACGTTAATGGTAGTCAATACCGTGGGTCATTTGGCTGAGGCGGCGTTTCATCATCCTGATCTAAGTGTTTCATATGCTTTTGTGATTGTTAAATTAAAAAATCATGCCGCGAAAGGTATTACTAATAAAGATTTTGAGTTGGCTCAGAAAATTGAAGAAGTTGTGATGTGGCAACCCAGTCAAAAAGATGGGAGTGCTTTAGAGGGCACCCCAGATGATGTCCGCTTTAAATATCTGAAATATGATTGATAGTAACAATACTCTAAGCTTTTGAATAATACCCTTGGGCACTTGATCCGAATTGGCAGGAATTTTATGAATTTACAGGGGATCATTCCAAAATACTATTATTCGGATTAATATGAGGCTTTTTATGCTTTCCCCCATTCATTGATTATCATGTCATTTAAATTCTACAAATTAGGGCTGTTATTAACAATTTGCTTGTTATTAATGGCTTGTGGGCAGCTTGGCCCCTTATATTTGCCTGGTAAAACACCACCTATTTATGTGCCCCCTGAGCCACATTCACCACTACCTGATAAAAACAAATAACTAACTATGGATTATTTTAATTACCGCAACAATGAGTTGTATGCCGAAGATGTGCCAGTGCAAGACATTTGTCATCAGTATGGAAGTCCTTGTTATGTTTATTCTAGAGCAACCCTAAAGCGACATTGGTTGGCATTTGATCGCGCCTTTGGTGACCATGCTCATTTGATTTGTTATGCCGTAAAAGCGAATTCAAATATTGCTCTGCTTAATGTTTTAGCTCGATTAGGTTCTGGCTTTGATATTGTTTCCTTAGGAGAGTTAGAGCGTGTACTTGCTGCAGGCGGTGATGCTAAAAAAATAGTATTTTCAGGGGTAGGTAAGCGTGAAGATGAAATTTTAGCGGCTTTAAAAATAGGTATACGTTGCTTTAATGTTGAAGTCATTGATGAGCTAGATAGAATTAATAGACTGGCTGCGCATTTAGGTGTTATTGCGCCGGTGTCTTTTAGAGTTAATCCTGATGTTGATGCCAATACGCATCCTTATATTTCTACCGGTTTAAAGGAAAATAAGTTCGGTATCGATATTACTTTAGCCTTAGCTGAGTATCAGCGAGCGGCACAAATGTCGAACATTAAAGTCGTGGGAATAGATTGTCATATTGGTTCACAGTTGACAGAAATCAGGCCTTTCTTGGATGCACTGGATAAGGTACTTGATTTGGTCGCTACTTTAAAAGCAGAGGGTATCGTTTTACGTCATTTAGATTTGGGTGGCGGGCTAGGTATTCGTTATAACGAAGAACAGCCGCCGGAGCCTGCTGATTATATAGCTGCGGTTTTAGAGCGCTTGGGCGAGACTGATTTTGAGATTTTGTTGGAGCCAGGGCGAGCTATTGTTGGTAATGCTGGCATTTTAGTGACTCAAGTTGAATACCTAAAACCTACGGAGCATAAAAACTTTGCTATTGTTGATGCGGCTATGAATGATTTAGTAAGGCCTTCATTATATAGCGCATGGCAGGCTATTATTCCGGTCAATCTTGTGAGTGATGCTGTTGAACAACTATGGGATATCGTCGGTCCAGTTTGTGAGACCGGTGACTTTTTAGGTAAGGATCGCGCTCTTAAACTGGCTCAAGGTGATTTATTAGCGATACGCTCATCGGGTGCTTATGGTTTCTCTATGAGTTCTAATTACAATTCTAGGCCTAGAGTGGCTGAGCTTATGGTCGATGGTGATCAGGTTTATTTGATCAGAGAAAGAGAGAAAATAGCTGAGCTTTGGTCAGGTGAACATTTATTACCATGATACATTTTACTAAAATGCAGGGCTTGGGTAATGATTTCGTCGTTATAGATGCCATCAATCAAGTCATTGCTTTATCTACTGAACAAATCCGCTTTATGGCTGATCGTCATTTTGGCATCGGTTTTGATCAACTTTTACTGGTTGAAAAACCCGTTAGTGCTAATGCTGACTTCAAATATCGCATTTTTAATGCCGATGGTAGCGAAGTTGCGCAATGTGGTAATGGCGCAAGATGCTTTGCTAGGTTCGTACGCGATAAAGCGCTGACCGATCTTGATGAAATACGGGTCGATACTAATGCGGGTCAATTAATATTGACTTTTACTGAGGGTGATTTAATTACTGTCAATATGGGTATTCCTAAGCATCATCCTTCAGAGATTCCTTTGCTTTTTGAGCAGGAAGCCTTGAGTTATAAGGTTGCCGTTGATGAAATTGAGCATATCTTTGGCGCTGTTTCTATGGGTAATCCTCACGCAGTGATATTGGTTGATGATGTGAAAAATACTCCTGTCGCTGATTGGGGCAGGGCGCTAGAAAGTTATGAGCTATTTCCTGAGCGCGCTAATATTGGTTTTATGCAAGTCATAGATCGTCACCATATTAAGTTACGCGTCTATGAACGAGGTGCTGCTGAAACACTCGCCTGTGGTAGTGGAGCCTGCGGTGCTGTGGTGGTAGGTATTTTGCAAAATTGGTTGGATCATAATGTCAGTGTTGAATTGCCAGGTGGCCAGTTAACTATAAACTGGACAGGTCGAGGTGAACCAGTGCTGATGACAGGGTCAGCTACTTCTGTTTTTGATGGAATTATTTATTTATGAGTAAACAAGGTACGATTGTAAGCGCTGATCAAGTAGCCGATTATCTTCAGCATAATCCAGAGTTTTTTCATGAGCATTTAAGTCTATTGGAGCAGTTGAGTATTCCTCATCCGAGTGGAACTGCAACGTCTTTAATATTAAAACAGCTTGAGTTGTTAAGAGTTAAACGTCAAGATTTGGAAAGCCAACTTAATAATTTATTAGGAATTGCTAGGGATAACGATGCTTCTTTTATTCGGATGCATAAGCTAACATTGGCACTACTTGAAGCATCAACTCTCGCAGATGTCGTTGCTAATCTTGATGCAGTGATGGCAGAATTTTTTCTGACAGATTTTGTTGCTGTGCGTATTATCAAGCAAGTTTCTAATCCTAGCATTAGCAATTTGTTTATTGAGCCAGGTAGTGAGGATTTATTACCTTTCTTAAAACAAATGGCCAGTAATAAACCGAAATGTGGACGAGCGACTTTAGCTCAAGCTAAAGTTTTGTTTGGTGAAGCAGCTACTGAAGTAAAGTCTTGCGCTATTATTCCCATGAATTTTACTGAACTTGATGGTATTTTGGCGATTGGCAGTCGTAATGTGGATCGCTTTCATCACAGTATGGGGCATTTGTTTTTAACACAAATGAGTGAAATCATAGGTACTCGACTCATTGCGTTGTTAGATAAATCAAATGCTGGCTGATCAGGAGCAATTGTTAATAGATTTCTTTGAACAATTAACCGTAGAAAAGCGCGCCTCAACTCATACTGTTGCAAGTTATCAAAGGGATATTAATCGTTTACAAATCTATTGTAACGACAAAGCGATAAAACAATGGTCTGCTTTGACGCAGAGTGATATTCGGGTGCATATTGCTACTAGGCATAGGCAAGGTATGGGCAGTAGTAGTTTGCAAAGAGAGTTGTCGGCTATACGCAGTTTTTATAATTTTCTATTAAAAAAACGTTGTGCCGATATTAATCCGGCGCAGTATGTAAAAGCGCCTAAGCAAGTAAAGAAGTTACCTAAAACATTAGATGTCGATCAGATTAATGGTTTATTAGAGGCGGGTACACGTTCTGTTTTAGAAATAAGGGACTTGGCGATGTTTGAAGTTTTTTATTCATCTGGTTTGCGTCTTAGCGAACTCGCGGCACTTAATATAGATGATATTGATCTGCATGATCAATCACTATTAGTGCGATCTGGTAAGGGGGGTAAATCAAGACTGTTGCCAGTTGGGGCAAAAGCGATAGTTGCGCTTAACCATTGGTTGCTACAGCGTATAAAACGCACCCCGACATCTGAAGTTGCTGTTTTTGTAACTACACGTGGCAAGCGACTTGGGCAGCGCAGTATTGAGTTAAGGCTAGCGTTATGGTGTAAGAAAAAAGGCATTGCAGAGCATATTCACCCGCATATGCTAAGACATTCTTTTGCTAGTCATTTACTTGAAGCGAGTCAAGATTTAAGGGCTGTACAGGAATTGCTTGGACACAGCAATATTTCAACAACGCAAATATATACACATCTTGATTTTCAGCATTTAGCTGATGTTTACGATAAAGCGCATCCAAGAGCAAAAAAAAAACCAGAATAGCGCTGCCTTCTTAGGCAAAATAATTAAAAACCTGCTAACATGTGACCTATTTTTTATATAAAAGCAGTCTGTTTTATCAGAGATAACCTTATTACAGGATAGCGGAAATGGCAGCAAGTGATACACAGGACGATGTAAAGTCTAAAGGAATACTCTGGGGCTTTGGTATGCTTACCTTGGTCGTTTTAGTTGTACTTCTTATATTAGGTGCTTGGTGGGGAAGTGAGCCAGGTCAGTTTAATATATTAGAAGAAGCTCATAAACGATCAGAAGAATCAAAGTTAGAGACCGGACATGGAGGGGGGCATGGCGGCGATAAATTAGTTTCTGCTGAAGAGGTTCATAAGCCAGCAGAAGAGCTTGATATTTCTGAAATGCCTATAGGTTATGTTTATACAAACACCTTAGCTCATGTTGCGGAAGTTCTGTTGCATAAGAGTGGTGGCTATATTACAAATGATGTAGCGCCCCCAGGCGTATTCTTGGACAATATTTCTAATTGGGAATATGGTGCTTTGGTTATGTTGCGTGACGCTACTACAGCATTAAGAAATCACTTTGCTAGAGATCAATCACAATCAGCAGAAGACCCTGATTTGGCGATAGCAGAACCTTATTTTTATTATGAACATAACTCTTGGGCTTTGCCGTCTACGGAAGCGGAATATCAAAAAGGTATAGAAGCATTACATAAGTATATGTCACGCTTGCAAAAATATGGTGGTCCAGTTAAGAAAGCACAGTTTTATTCAAGAGCTGACAATCTATGGCAGTACACTGAGGTGGTTATTAAACGTTTAGGTGGATTATCTACTCGTTTGACTGCTAATAGTGCCGGTGGAAACTACGGGCCAGGGCTTTCTGATATTGAAAAATTAGCGGCTGATGAAAAAGGAACCCCAATCACTAAAGTATCTTGGTTGGAAATAGATGATATTTTCTATGAAGCTCGCGGTGCAAGCTGGGCTTTATTGCATATACTTAGAGCGATTAAACATGATTTTGCTGATATTTTGCTAGATAAGCGTGCCATGCGTACCGTTGATATTATGATTAAAGCGATGGAAAATGCCTTGACGCCAATCTTAAGCCCGATGATTTTAGATGGTAGTGGTTATGGATTATTTGCTAACTATTCTCTAACTATGGCAAATTATATCTCTCGGGCTAATGCTGCAGCACTTGATTTGCGTGACATTATGAATAGAGGTTAATTTTTTATGGATGAGAACATTAATTATAATCTGACGCAGTTGAATACGTGGAAGCGCATATTCTTTATGCTTATTTTTGCTGCAATTGGATCTTTGGTTAGAATGACCTTGTGGTTTGTTATTTTATTGCAGGTCGCTTCTACTTTATTAACAGGAAAAGCCAATCCCAATATTTTAAATTTTGGTCGTAGTCTTTCGGTCTACACTTATCATATATTGCTGTTTTTGACGTTCAATACTGAAACTAGGCCGTTTCCTTTTTCAGAATGGAATATCACCGCTGAATTGCAATTACCTAAAGAGTAGTCATTATCCCTCTAAGCAGTTGTGTAAAATGCGGCTGCTCAGAGAGTATCGATTAAACTTCAGATAATAGCTTGAGCTTGTAAGTCTGCATGGTAAGAGGATCTTACCATAGGTGCGCTAGCCACTTGTTTAAAGCCTAATTGCTTTGCCATTACGCCATATTCATCAAATTGTTGTGGGGTAATATAGCTAAGTACCGGCAAGTGGGCCTTAGTAGGTTGAAGATACTGGCCCAATGTAAGCATTGAACAACCGCTTGCTATTAAGTCTCTCATGACTTGATGAACTTCTTCTTGTTCTTCCCCTACGCCTAGCATAAGTCCTGATTTCGTCGGAGTGGTGGGCTGAGCAATACTATATTTCCTTAGTAGTTCTAATGAGCCTTGATAATCGGCGCCAGGGCGTACTTGCTTATAGAGTCTAGGTACTGTTTCTAAGTTATGGTTGAATACATCGCAGGGTTCTAATGCGAG
>CAIVGC010000359.1 GCA_903905335.1 uncultured Methylococcaceae bacterium | reverse complement strand
CATGGGCTTGCGCGCGGATAATTTAAAAGTTCATGTCATGATCGCCGCTTGGCCTTGGGGTGCCTATCTGGGTGCTGATAGCATCGAACAGGGTATTCGTATTCGAACGTCTTCTTATGTTCGTAATCATCACAACAGCACAATGTGCAAAGCCAAAGCCAATGGTAATTACATTAACTCTATACTGGCGCTGCAAGAAGCCTTGTCGAATGGTTATGATGAAGCTTTAATGCTGGATCATGAAGGTTTTGCCGCTGAAGGCAGTGCTGAAAACTTGTTTATTGTTCGTAATGGCAAAATTTACACCCCAGAAACCACGTCTGCTCTGGAAGGTATTACCCGCGATACTGTCATGACCATTGCCAAAGAACAAGGCTTCGAAGTTATTGAAAAACGTATCACCCGTGATGAAATTTATATCGCTGATGAAGCTTTCTTTACCGGTTCTGCTGCTGAGGTAACCCCCATCAGAGAATTGGATAATCGTCAGATTGGTTGCGGTAGTCGTGGCGTTATCACCGAAAAATTACAATCTCTATATTTTGACTATGTGCATGGACGCAGAGACGATCATGCAGATTGGTTGACTTACGTTACACAGCCTTGAAAAAACCTTTAAAGATATTAGTCGTCGGCCCGTCATGGGCAGGCGACATGGTGATGGCACAAAGCCTATTTATCACACTAAAAAAAGCTCATCCTGATTGCCAAATTGATGTGCTCGCGCCAGCATGGTCATTTCCCTTGCTGGATAGAATGCCGGAAGTAAGCAATGCTATCGCGATGCCGCTATCTCACGGTCAATTCGGTTTATTAGACAGAGTTAGTTTAGGTAGAAGCTTACGCACTAATCACTATCAGCAAGCTATAGTGCTACCGAACTCATGGAAGTCGGCGTTAATTCCCTATTTTGCAAATATCCCTCTACGTACTGGGTATATCGGTGAATGTCGCTGGGGCTTATTGAATGATGCAAGAAAGCTCGATAAAGCCTTATTAACCATGACCGTTCAGCGTTTTGTTGCTTTGGTTCTGCCCAACAGCGCGCCATTACCGCCTGAATATCCGATACCCAAATTAATCATTAATCATGATCAGCAGCAAGTGGTTATCGACAAATTTAAGTTAACGCCTACTGAAAAGATATTAGCCTTATGCCCAGGTGCAGAATACGGCGCAGCAAAGCGCTGGCCGGCAAGCTTTTATGCTGAAGTCGCACAGCATAAACTAGCCCAAGGCTGGCAGGTTTGGCTGTTTGGTTCTGATAAAGATAAAGACGCAGCAGCACAAATTAACAGCGCAGTCTCGGGTGCATGTCTTGATTTTACAGGGCGTACCTCCTTAGATGAAGCCGTTGATTTAATGTCCTTAGTTGATGTCGTAGTCAGCAATGATTCAGGATTGATGCACGTTGCCGCCGCACTGGACAAAAAAACCATCGCCTTGTACGGCTCTTCTGACCCAGCCTTTACACCGCCGCTCAATGCAAAAGCCCAAGTAATTAGCTTAAACTTAGCATGTTCACCGTGCTTTAAACGCGAATGTCCTTTAGGCCATACCCGTTGTTTAACAGACATAAAGCCACAACAAGTGCTTGATAGTATTGAAATGAGCTCATGAAAATTGCCATCGTTAAACTCTCGGCACTGGGCGATATCGTACATGCCATGGTGGCCTTACAATTTATTAAAATACAAGCACCTGATTTACAAATAGACTGGATTGTTGAGCAGCGTTTTGCAGGTATCTTAGCCGATAACCCTGATATTAATGCTATTTACACCGTTAACTTAAAGTCTTTAAAAACGCACAAAGCCGGTATTTTTCAGCAGATTAAATCTATCCGTGACTATGCAAAAAACAACTATGATTTAGTTATCGATGCACAAGGACTGCTAAAATCAGCCATCACTGCTAGGCTATTAGGTAAGCCTGTTGCAGGCTTCGATAAGGATTCTATTCGAGAAAAAGCCGCCGTTTGGTTTTATGAAAATAAAGTCGCCTGCGCTTATGACGCCAACACCATTGATAGAAATGCCTTGGTAATCAGTCAGCCTTTGGGTATCAGTATTACGCCTGAACAGATACTTAACAAAAAACCTTTTTTATTCTTTAGCGATGAAGATCACTCCTACACTGATTTTTTATCTACAGATAAACACAACATCGTCTTGGTTATCAGCTCTACTTGGGAAAGCAGAAACTATCCTCTGGAAAAATTTGTCCGCGTTGCCGAGGCCTTACAGCAAAATTGCCTAGTGATTTGGGGTAATGAACAAGAAAAAGTAAAAGCTGAATGGATGGCGACGCAATCCAACACCATTAAAGTCATGCCTAAGCTAGACTTTAATGGTTTAAAGGCGTTAATCGCTCATTCCGATTTATTAATAGGCAATGATACAGGGCCCACACACATGGCGTGGGCTTTAAACAAGCCTTCAATCACACTGTTTGGCCCTACGCCGGTCAGCCGCGTTTACCAAACCAACATTAACAAAGTGCTTAAATCAGCCTCCATCGTTAATCCCTATAAACTCAATAAACAAGATTATTCAATCAAGGATATTAACGAATCTGACATCATTAAGCTGGCAAAGGATTTGTTGAGTTAAATCCCATAAAGACTTTGATAAGCTTTAATAGCATTGAGCTGTTCATCAGCCGCATCGGCTGTTAAGTATTCAATGATATTGGCTAAAGTAATGATAGCAATTACCGGCATAGCAAATTGCGCTTCAACTTCTTGTATCGCCGAACAGTCATTAAGTCCCTTTTCTTGTCTATCTAAAGCGATTAAAACCCCAGCAGACGTAGCATGGGCCTGATTAATAATCTCCACCGATTCTCTAACTGAGGTCCCTGCGGTAATCACGTCATCGAGAATAATGACGTTACCTATAAGCGGAGCACCTACCAAACTACCGCCTTCACCATGATCTTTCGCTTCTTTGCGATTGAAGGCAAAAGGAATATCGTCACCGGTAATCTGAGCATAAGCAATAGACGTTGCACTCACCAAGGGTATGCCTTTGTAGGCAGGCCCATACAAGATATCGACTTTTATATTAGCTTGTAGCAAGGCTTGAGCATAAAAATGCCCCAACTTACCCAATTGAGCACCGGTATTAAATAAACCGGTATTAAAGAAATAAGGGCTAGTACGACCTGACTTTAATTGAAACTCGCCAAATTTTAGTACGCCACAAGCTAGTGCGTAGGAAATGAAATCTTTTTGATAATCAAGCATGATAGAAAACTGGTTAAAGGTTGAAGGTTAAAGGTTAAATTTGATGCTCTGTTATAGAACATCAACACTCACATCTCAAGCATAGATATCTATACAAGTCGTCATCCCAGCAGGGATTGCTGGGATCCAGAAGCCATGGATGGCAATATTAGTTACACAAATCAACATAGCGATACAAAGCTAACTTTGATCTGATTTTTTTTCACATCCCTGTGCCCTTGATTCCGGCAATCCCTGCCGGAATGACGAGACTTTTACTTGTGTAAATACTTATGAATCTCAAGGCATAAATTTTCCGAGTATATTATCCATAAAATTCCAACCTTGCTCAGAACAAAAATAACGCTCCTGTTCATAGATCAGCAAACT
>CAIVGC010000358.1 GCA_903905335.1 uncultured Methylococcaceae bacterium | reverse complement strand
TCAAGTAGGGAGCGTAATACAGGGAAGTTACCGGACAAAAAGCTTTCGATATTATTAAAAAATAAGGCTCTATACATTGCCATGCGTGGCTCTGCTACATCAACAGGTTTAGGGTTTTGTTGTGGATCTCTGATATAAGCGGCAAAAGCGAGTTGTGTGCTTTTAAAGTCTATTGTGTTTTGTTGGGTATTTTTCATGTGTTGTAACCATGAGCGCTTTGTAGCGTCTTGATGGTTTGTACTTCTTGCAGTAATTCAGGAATAGCAGGGAGATTGAAGTCTCGTTCTAGCAAGGTCGGGAACACACCGTAAAGTTCATACGCTTTATCTAACAGTTGCCAGACGGGGTCAATAATGTCTGCACCGTGAGTATCGATTAAGAAGTCATCGGCTTCTTTATAATGTCCAGCAATATGAGCATAAGCAATACGAGCTGCGGGCATGGCTTTTAAAAAAGCTTCGGCGTCATAACCATGATTGATGCTGTTAACATAAATATTATTAACATCGAGTAAGACCTTACAGTCAGCTTCTGCAACAACGGCATTAAAGAAATCAATTTCGGTCATTTCTTGGCCGGGAGCGGCATAATAAGACACATTCTCGATGGCGATTTTTTGCTCTAGGATATCTTGTACGCGTTTGATGCGCTTGGCAACATGTGACACGGCTGCTGAAGTAAAGGGGATGGGCATCAAATCATATAAATGGCCACCTAGACTGCAATAACTGAGGTGTTCGCTGTACAATTTGATCTGATGGTCGACCATGAACTGTTTAATATCACGAACGAGTTGTTCATCCAGGGCATCAGTACTGCCTATGGATAAGGATAAACCATGACAGATGAAATCAAAGCGTTCGGTCATCGCGCGTAGGGCTTTGCCTGATTTTCCGCCCATGCCTATCCAGTTTTCTGGAGCGATCTCATAAAAATTGACTTCTGCTGGCGGCGTAGCTAGTAATTGATTTAGCAAGGGTCTTCTTAGACCTAAACCGGCGCCATGAATCAGGTGTGGGGTAGTGTCCATAAGAACATCTGTGCGTGGTAGTCTAAAAATTGGAAGGTATGAATAATCATACCTTCCATTAAATCGTTTAAGGGCTAAGCAATGCTAGCCATTAACGTTTATTTTGCATGTATTACGACGGGTGCTGGCATATTCATACCTGCGCCACAAGCGCCTTCTTTACCTTTCATGGATTCTTTGTTCATCATTTCACCGCAAGCGCCTTCTTTGCCTTTCATCATAGCGCCGCAAGCTTGTTCCATACCTGGTTTCATTTTGCCGTCTTTCATCATGTCGCCGCATGAGCCTTCAGAACCTTTTGCTGCTGCTGGTGCAGCCGCCGCAGCCGCAGGTTTTGCATGTCCTGCACAAGCGCCTTCTGGAGCTTTAGGCTTGGCCATGCCGCCCATTGCAGCACCACAGGCCATTTCAGCAGTAGCTGCTGCTTCAGCAACTTGCATATAACCGCTGTTGAGTTCAGTCATGCCGAAAGGATTGACCTCTGCGTTAACGTTAGTTGCAGCAAAAGTTGAAAGTAAAGCGGCGCCCATTGCTGCAGCTAAAGGTGATTTATTCATTGATTTCATGTTAA
This sequence comes from uncultured Methylococcaceae bacterium, assembly GCA_903905335.1. GTDB lineage: Bacteria > Pseudomonadota > Gammaproteobacteria > Methylococcales > Methylomonadaceae > Methylobacter_C. The sequence goes on along the minus strand of CAIVGC010000358.1, from coordinate 964 downwards.
CTCCCGTATTTGTTATAAGTATTCGACCATTACTAAAGTGTCGAATAGCGCTATCATACCAAAGACCCATTAATAAGGAATGAATATCCTTTGATTAGATAGATAGTGCTAGGACTGATTTGAAAAAATAGGCTTTTCGTTTACTCTTAGCTGGACATTGTTATGCCCTTAAGCGCATAAATATAGAAGGCTTAGGCTGCCAAGCATTAACTAATACAGAAACTATCATCATGAATAAAAACAAACGTCAGGCCATATTTGATAAGTTATCTGAGGCGATACCTGACCCTAAAACAGAGTTGAATTATAGTAGTCCGTTTGAACTACTGATCGCCGTGGTTTTGTCAGCACAAGCCACAGATAAAGGTGTCAATAAAGCGACGGCTAAGTTATTTACTATCGCCAATACGCCGGAGACGCTATTGGCTTTGGGCTTGCTAAGCCTAAAAACCTATATTAATAGCATAGGTTTATATAATACCAAGGCTGAACATATTATTAAGCTCTGTGAGCAATTAATCCGCTTGCATGCAGGACTCGTACCCGAAACGCGGAATGAGTTAGAGGCCTTGCCCGGTGTAGGTAGAAAAACTGCTAATGTCATTTTAAATACTGCCTTTGGTCAGCCCACCATTGCTGTGGATACTCATATCTTCAGAGTTGCTAATCGTACTAAGATTGCCATAGGTAAGAATGTAACGGTAGTGGAGCAAAACCTAGATAAGACAGTGCCTAAAGCGCATAAGCAAAATGCTCATCATTTACTGATCCTACATGGTCGCTATACTTGCATCGCCAGAAAACCGCGTTGCCACAGTTGTGTGATTGAAGAACTGTGTGAATTTGATGGCAAGTTAATAGAATAGTGGCTCTATGTGAATCGTAGTGGGTAAATTAAAAGTCAAGTTAACTAACCATAAAATCAAATGTAATTTTTTTTAGTACGATTTCAGTAAACAAATTA
>CAIVGC010000357.1 GCA_903905335.1 uncultured Methylococcaceae bacterium | reverse complement strand
TATCGCCGAATCTACTGGAAATACTTAACTTAAAATAATTATGGCGCACATAGAAAAAACGGATGTAGAGCATTTATTAGCAACCTATATTGATCCTAATCATGGTGTTGATCTAGTTACGTCAAAATCAGTTAAAGAAATTACCCTTGATGGCAACAATGTCGAGGTTAAATTAGAATTAGGTTATCCTGCAAAAAGCACTATTGAAGCTTTAAAAATAGGCGTTGAACAGCACTTAAAAACATTGGTCGGAATCGGTTCTGTAAAGGTTGATGTTACAGTAAAAATCATTTCTCATGCCGTACAACAAGGTTTAAAGCCCCAACCTAATATCAAAAATATTATTGCTGTGGCATCAGGAAAAGGCGGTGTCGGTAAATCAACAACCGCCGTTAATATAGCCTTGGCTTTATCGGCAGAAGGCGCAAAAGTCGGCATCATGGATGCTGATATTTATGGCCCCAGTATTCCGACTATGTTGGGCTTATCAGGTCGTCCTGATAGTGTCGATAATAAAACCTTGATGCCTAAAATAGCTTTTGATATACAAACGATGTCTATAGGCTATTTAGTTGAACCTGATCAAGCGATGATTTGGCGTGGCCCTATAGCTACTAATACCTTGCAACAATTGCTCAGAGATACTAATTGGCACGATATTGATTATCTGATTATTGATTTGCCTCCTGGTACCGGCGACATACAGTTAACTTTGGCGCAACAGATTCCAGTGAGTGGTGCGATTATTGTCACCACACCACAAGATATTGCGCTGCTTGATGCGCAACGTGGCTTAGGCATGTTTGCTAAAGTGAATGTGCCTGTATTAGGCGTTGTGGAAAATATGAGTTTACATATTTGTAGTGCCTGCGGTCATGAAGAAGCTATTTTTGGCACAGGTGGTGGTTTGGCGATGTCTGAGAAAAACAAGGTGGATTTTTTAGGTTCACTACCTTTGGATATGGCTATCCGTTTAAGTTCTGACTCTGGAATACCTACTGTCGTTGCTGATCCTGATGGTCGTCCTGCACAGTTGTATAAAGATATTGCTCGTAAAACAGCCGCTAGATTAGCATTAAAAACCAAGGACTTTAGTACGCGATTTCCTACTATCGTAGTGCAAGATACTTAAACGAAAAGGTGCAAGGTGTTATTGCTAAAGCAAATTTAGTGTTTCGCCTTGTACCTGATGAACGTCTATGTAAGAATTAAACCTTTTTAACACACTGGATTTTAGCATTTCATGAGTATAAAGTCGGACAAATGGATACGCCGCATGGCGGAACAGCATGGCATGATAGTGCCGTTTGAGAGCGGTCAAGTTAGGGATTCTGAGCAAGGTCGAGTTATTTCTTATGGCACTTCCAGTTATGGTTATGATGTGCGCTGTTCTGATGAATTCAAAATCTTCACTAATATTAATTCTGCCATTGTCGATCCTAAAAACTTTGACTCCAACAGTTTTGTTGATGTTAAATCCGATGTTTGCATCATTCCACCGAATTCTTTTGCCCTAGCGCGTACGGTAGAGTTTTTTAAAATTCCTAGAGATGTGCTGACTATCTGCTTAGGAAAATCCACTTATGCGAGATGTGGCATTATCGTTAATGTCACTCCTTTAGAGCCTGAGTGGGAAGGGCATGTCACCTTAGAGTTTTCTAATACTACGACCTTGCCTGCAAAGATTTATGCAAATGAAGGCGTTGCACAAATGCTCTTTTTTGGAGGGGATGAGGTTTGCGAAACTTCCTATAAGGATCGGGGGGGTAAATATCAAGGGCAAACGGGTGTTACTCTGCCTAAAGCTTAAATCATTTGTTAGGTTTATAAAGCCCAATCTTTTAAAGACGCCTCATTATGGGGCGTTTTTTATGAGACATACTTAGTTAATCAGGTAGACTCTTCAAGCATAGTTCGTTTTTATAATGATGGTCTGTAATTTGCATGTGTAAAATAAAAATTTACATTAAAATTAACTGATGAAAAGAAATTATGTATAAACGCATACTAGATAATCTCAATTGCGCTATTTTATTATTTGATCGCGACTTAATATTGACCTATATCAATACCTCAGGAGAAATCTTGTTTGCTGATAGTGCTCATCACTTAGTTGGTCATAGTGCGGATGAGTTATTTAAATTATCTGATTCAGCTTTGTTGGATAATTTGAAGCAATCTTTAGCTATGGCTGAACCCCTAGTTGATCGTGCATTGAATGTGATAAGAATGACGCATAATGCAACGATTAATTTTAGTGCGACTCCCTTGGTAGTTAACGAGCAAGTCAATGAAATATTGCTAGAGTTGCAACAAGTCGATAATCATTTACGTATCTCTAAAGAAGAGCAAATATTAACACAGCAAAATACGGCACGTTTATTGGTGAGGGGACTGGCGCATGAAATTAAAAATCCTCTCGGTGGTTTACGTGGCGCAGCACAATTATTAGATTTAGAGCTAGAAGATCCTGAGCTTAAAGAATATACGCAAATTATCATTGCAGAATCAGATCGATTACAGGGCCTTATGGATAAAATGTTAGGACCTAATAAATTACCTAATAAAAAGACCATTAGTATTCATGAGGTATTAGAGCGTGTTAGGCAATTGGTATATGCGGAATCTAGTGGTACTTTGAATATAAGTAATGATTATGATCCTAGTATTCCTGATATTTATGCCGATAAAGATCAGCTTATTCAAGCTATTTTGAACATTGCTAGAAATGCTATGCAGGCCATGGAGTGTAAGGGTAAGCTTATATTTAAAACGCGTATTCATCGGCAAATGAGTATTGGTCGTAAGCGCTATAAGTTAGCAGTAAAATGCGACATCATCGATAACGGCCCGGGTATTGACGCTAATATGATGAGCCAAATCTTCTATCCTATGATTACGGGGCGAGCAGAAGGTACAGGTTTAGGCTTATCGATTGCGCAATCGTTGATTAATCAACATAACGGTTTAATTGAATGCAATAGCGAGCCAGGTAATACCGTATTTTCAATTTATTTACCGATGGAGGCCTTGTAATGATTAAAGCTGAAACCGTTTGGATTATTGATGATGATAAGTCTATACGCTGGGTAGTTGAAAAGGCATTACAAAAAGCAGGTATTATCACGCGCAGTTTTTCTAGTGGCAAAGAGTTAATTGTCGCTTTGAAAGATGATCTGCCGGATGCTTTGATTACCGATATTCGTATGCCTGGTATGGATGGCTTGGAGCTATTAAGCAAAATACAGATCAGCCATCCAAATTTGCCTGTTATTGTGATGACAGCACATTCCGATTTGGAAAGTGCCGTTTCGGCTTTTCATGGCGGAGCCTTTGAATATTTACCGAAGCCTTTTGATATTAAAGAAGTAGTTAATCTAGCGCAACGTGCCTGTACTCATGGTCGACAACAACAAGAAGACAGCCAAAATTCGGTAGTCGTTAATGTTGAACCTACGCCTGAAATTATTGGTGAAGCGCCCGCCATGCAGGAAGTTTTTCGCGCCATAGGTCGGCTGGCGCGTTCGCATATTACAGTGCTCATTAATGGAGAATCAGGTGCCGGTAAGGAATTAGTCGCTAAAGCCTTGCATCGTCATAGCCCTAGAGCTCAAAAGCCTTTTATTGCATTAAATATGGCAGCTATTCCTAAAGATCTCATGGAATCAGAGTTGTTTGGTCATGAGAAAGGTGCTTTTACAGGTGCGCAATTACGTAGAGCGGGACGTTTTGAACAAGCTAATGGCGGCACCTTATTTCTTGATGAAATAGGCGATATGCCAACGGAATTACAAACCCGCCTACTAAGAGTGTTAGCCGATGGTGAATTTTATCCAGTAGGTGCGCATCAAGCAGTTAAAGTCGATGTGCGCATTATTGCGGCAACGCATCAACACTTAGAAGATTTAGTCGAGCAGGGTCGTTTTC
>CAIVGC010000356.1 GCA_903905335.1 uncultured Methylococcaceae bacterium | reverse complement strand
GTTGTTCCGATAGCGGCTTTGGTGCCGAAGGCTTCGCTATCCCAGCGCCAAACCACAGCGTCAGCGTTATCGCTAATCGCCCGTGGAGCATTGAGATGGTCAGCATAGACATAAAATGAACTTTTGCCAGATAACACGGCAACGGGCGAATTTTCTAGCCAAACAGTTTCTTGTAGGGCTGTGCCACTTTGGTTGTATTCGCCTAATAAATGTCCGGCTCCGTCATAGACAAAGTAAGTGCCTGTCTGTACGTATTTGCTAGGATTAAAGTGCATGTCGGCCAGTTTGGTTTGGGTGCAGATCGCATCCGCTGTAGTGATTTTAGCGTCATGATTGCAGTCGGCGGAAAGACTGATCGGCACGCTACCTTGGGTCATGAGGACAATCATACGCAAGTCTGTCGCCGTCAAGGTACCGTCTTGATTAGCATCACCTGACAAATCAGGTGCTAAGCCGGTGACTTTGGCGTCGCGTTGCCCCAGTCCATTGATCCGGTAATATTCGCTGCCGAAACTGATATTCGACGCTTGAACCAACCGACCTCTGCCGTCATAGCTGAAGGTATTAGAGCCGTCATTTATCACATGCCCAGCTGCATCATAGCTATAGTTATTCAAGGTTTGGTTATTGCTGTCGGTAATCCCTAATAAGCGGTTGCTGTGTACATCCAGCTTGTAGTTTTGGCTGGCTGCACCTGCGGTCAGTAGTTGGGTGCGGTTGCCATTGGCATCGTAACTGTAAGCCATTTGTGTGATGGGATCGCTATAACTGATTAAACGACCTAGGACATCGTAAATAAAACTTTGATCGTGGTTGAGATCGGTATCCGTGTAACTGGTGATGCGGCTAGCTGCATCATAAGCCAATTGCCGTGAACGGTTGCCTAAATCATAGGTAACCAGACGTCCATCCAGATCAAAGTTGCGGCTAGTGGATACGTTATTGCCGAATACCCAGCTTTTTGCAGAACCAAAGGGCTGATATTGTATGGCGCTGAGTAAAGGCAAGCTGTTGCTATCCAGTTCGGCAACTTGACCGTTACTGTTGTAACTTAGTTGTACCATCTTGCCAGAAGGGTAGGTGAGTGTGGAAAGTTGGCCATTGGCAGAATAACCATATTTAGTGACCAGTGTTAACGAGCCACTGATGAGTGTTTTGCTAGCGATCCTTCCGTGTAGATCATAAGTCCATAGTGTTGAGTCGGTTCCGTGACTCATCTGGGTTAGATGCCCTAGACCATTGATGCCTTGATCATAAGTAAAATTGATAGGCGCTTTGCTAGGGTAACTAGATTGAGATACCCGATTTAAAGCATCGTAACTGTAAGTGACTGTTTGCCCCAGCGCATCAATAGTACTGATGGGGTTGCCAGCCGCATCACGGCTAATTTGACTTTGGCCTGTGTCGGGACTCACTGTAGTCAACTTTTGACCGAAACCATCATACCCATAATCGGTACGATGACTTAAGGGATCAGTCAGTGCAAGCGGATTATTGTTGCTATCATATCTGCTGGTAGTGGTGTTGCCGAGAGGATCGATACTGCTAATCAAACGATTCAGAGGATCATATGCCAAGTTTGTTTTGTTACTAAGTGGGTCTGTAGCACTGGTGATATTGCCATTGGCGTCATAGCCAAATTTGGAAGTTTGGTTTTGAGCACCTATCGCTTTTGTCAGTCGACTAAGACCGTCAAAAACCTGCGAGCGTGCTCTAGCTAAGGTGTTTTTGGGGTCGAAGGTTTTGACATTGAGGCGGTTACCCATTAAATCCAAGGTGTAATCAATATGATTTCCTAGTGAATCAGTAAGGCTGATCAGCCGATGAGCATTATCATAAATGTAGGCAAGGTAACTTGCATCCGGTAAGGTAAGTTTAATGATCTGGCCTGTGGCGTCGAATCTATAACGCGTCACTTCCGTGCCTGCGGTTGACGTAATCAGTCTGCCACGAGCATCGTATTGAAGGCTTGTCACCAACCCGTTAGGGTCTTTAAGGGTTAGCGGTTGGCCGTCGGCATTATAGCTAGAAATGAGGGTGGCATGACCCAACGCATCGGTAACAGCACTAAGGTTCCCTTGGCTATCGTAGGCAAGGTGCGTGACATCACTCACGTCAGTGCGCGGGGCGTCTATGGATAACAGTTGGTTATGGGTATTGTAAGTAAAAACCCATGTTTTCGTTTGAGTACCTGCGGTGACCGTTTTTTGCAGCAAATTACCTTTTGCGTCATAGCTAAAGCTGGTGATCTTGGTTGGCTCCTTAATGGTTACTGGTAAGCGGAAAGTTGGATGCCAAGTGGTTATTATGGATCGCGCTTGTGGTGTTCCAGCGGCTTCGGTGCTTGAGAGTTGAAGGTTACGAGTCATGTCGTAAGTGTAAATGGTGGTATTTCCGTTGAAATCAATCTGGCTACTTATATTGCCATTGGCATCATAAGTTTTAGTGGTTTTGGTCGTCGCATAAGAAGCAGGACAGTTCGGGCAACTTTGGCTCATCTGGGTTTCCAAAGGCATTTGATTAATGGAGGAGAAAATTGATGTACGGGTAACCCCCAGCGCATCGGTTACAGGCACATAACCATTTGTCAGATAGCCATAGTTGAGTGTGTACTTGTAAACCCCACCAGCAAATTCAGTGGAAATGTCACGGCCAGCACTATCGTATGCATCGGTTGAATAACGATTGCCTTTTTCATCAATCACGCCGGTCAGCGCATGAGGGAAAGAAATATTTTCGTAAATGAATTTCCGTTGCGTTGTATCAGGATAGGTGACGATCGTTAGATTGTTCTTGTTATCGTAACCATAGCTATAAACGCCGCCGTTCGGCACAGTTACTAAAGTAACCTTGGAGCCAGAATAAGCAAAGCTTAAGCTGCGTCCGAAGGGATTAGTGACCAAGGCCAAGTGTCCTTGGGCGTTATAGCTAAGGTTTTGGGTTAAGCCACCACGGTCTGTAACACTGGTCAGTTGACCAGTGGCATTGTAGATTTCAACTTCATCTAGACCTGTCGTATATTGCCAGCCATTGGCTAATTTAACTAGCTTAGAATTAATATCACTGTCTGGTTGCCATAAGCTACCTTTTTGGTAGAAAGTCAGTATTTTACCGTCATCGCGGGTCACATCGACAGCATAGCTGTATTGATAAGAACCATTAATAATAAAAAACCCATAATATTGAGCACTAACAGAACGACTATATGTACCACGCCAGCTCACACCAAAACTGGATGTGCTGGTATCGGAACTATTATAAGAACGCTTTAGTATGAGGGGCGATGAGCCACTACTGGAGTAATCAACTTCATTCGCATATTTATTGCCGGTTGCAACGACAACAGGATCGCCAGCTATTGTAGTTGAGTTATTGCTATCAGGGTTAGTATTACTGCCGTTACTTTTTGATGGGTTTTGAGTAATACACTCATCACCATCAATGTCACCATCAGGCAATTCGCAATTTACGGGCTGAACAGCGAAAATCGGCATAGAAACGGGGATCATCAATGCCAGTGTCAATGACAACGCGATAGGCTTTATTGTGCTTGTGAATGAATGCTTCCTGGTTCGGTTTTGCTTTATAACAGTAATTGTTGAATAGATAGTGTGTTTTACTATTTCAGTAACGCATGATTCGTTTTTTGTGGCGATAGTCATATTCCTACCTATTTAATTAGATATTGGAGCCAGACGAGAACGCTATTTATTAAGCGCGGCGATTGGTTGTGAATGCGATTAATGTTGTATTTAAATAAAATGCTTGCGATTCAGCGTCAGAAAAAATGACATACCACTGATCATAAGCAACAAAAAGGCTTCTGGCTCAGGTACTGTGTTTGGGATTAGGTCGGTGGTGATGGTTACAGATCCACTCAGGGTAGTGGCCTGAATATTATTTGCATTGGCATTAGAAAGACTATTAATCGATAGCGTAATCGGGCTGGTTCCTGAGGCAAGAGTAGTAAAGGACAATACTGCTAATGTGAAAATGCTATCTTGTGCTGCGATCAATGTAGCGGGATCATATAATGAGAAATCGATCAAATTGACAAGACCGGAATTAGACGTCGCTAAGGGTAAACTATTTCCTAAGTTTAAAGGGTCAAGTTGATCAACACCCAAGAGTAGGGGATCACCAAAAGCTACATTGGTGAAGGACAGTAACGTGGAATCGAAGTTAATATTTAAATCAAAAGCACCAAGGGCGATGCCAGTAGGCAATCCAGAAATGTTGACATCAAAAAGAACAGTCGCTCCAGTGCTAACAGTTTGAATATCAGGGGAGATGCTTAGAATAGGGTTTGCATTAGATAAAGGGGTAAAAAGAAAAAACAATACAGTACTACTAACGAAAAAAAATGCCTTATTCATGAGTATCCCTAAGTATTTAAAAATCAGAATTTAAGCTTGTGCAGTATTTATGCCAATCAATATGATCTTTAGGTTCGACGCACTATCTACGATTAAACACTTACTCGACAAACTCTCTTAAAAATAGAAAGTGTAAAAAAACCTGACGCTTTCTCATCATAAATAAAGCTCTTATAGAGCTGTGTCGAAGTAGCCAAGAAATCAGAATAATCTATGGTATCGAAGAACTCAATTCGATATTGCGTGTTTGCTTTAACTCATTAATCCTGTAAGAAAAAGTGAGTTGAAAGCAATGAATGGCTTTGTCCGATGCATATTACTCAGTAATTTGCGCAAGTATGAAGAGCAAGAAGAGGGCAATAGAAGAACTGTGTATAACGATGGACGCTAGGCCTATAAAAATATAAGCATTAACCTTCGCAAAATTGATAGTGTCAGATTTTTTTACAGTTAGCTCAAAGCAATTTAATCCGATAAATGTATGGTTACACTGTTGTGAAGCGGTGGTTAAAGCAATATCTATGCACAAATCAATTTGAGAAGTTAGTTTAGGTGTCAGAATATTTTACAATCGGCATTGAACACTCCTACAAAGAATTCTGGAATAAAGCGAGTAGTCATTTGAAACAGTAAGGAGCGGCAACTTCCTGACTGGTAAAATCTGTTATTTAAAAACCCCTATAGCTTGGTAGATTATCGTACGATCTACTAATGGGAAAAACTGCTTACCGAACAGTTTTGTGAAGGCAATATGTATAAAGAGTTAAAAGAACGATCAGCATCATTGTGTTGGATTTCAACTTTATACTTGATACTTTCGAAGTCCATAACTGTTAAAAATCATCAATACCGCAACCACCAAAGATGATAAACTGCACGTAATTTTTGAGTTACATTATGTAGAACTTAGAAGATCACC
>CAIVGC010000355.1 GCA_903905335.1 uncultured Methylococcaceae bacterium | reverse complement strand
TTACCATTAAGCCACCTGCCAGAGTTGCCCAAGCAGCTAAATAAGAAATATTGGTGGATGTTTTGGCGCGATCAAAGACCAACGACCATTGAACACCATTAAAATTGACCATGCGCTGCTGAAAGAACAAGGAATCGTCATTCGCCAAGACAGCAGGTTGGCTATCATAAAGCAGAGTATCGAGAGACAAATCATGCCCATCGTAGATTTTTAGTATAAGTGAATCCCTATCATAACCCCATTGATTCTGAAATATACCCGTCATCAGATCATTCATTCGAAAAGGACTAAAAACCCACCCTATTATTGACGACTGCCTCTGCACAATCGACTCATGCGCCATACCATTTTTAAAAACCGGAATAAACATAAAGACCCCGGCCTGCACTTCATTACCGGTCTCCTGCATTAGTTGAATCTTGCCAGATAATGTAGGTAAGCCAGAATTTCTTGCTTGCACTAAAGCGCTTCGCTTAACAGACTCGGAAAACAAATCATAGCCCAATGATCCAATATTCCGATCTATTAAAGGTTCTATGTACATAATTGGCGCATGTAAATCAATTTGACTGACGGGGAATACTTTATAGCCGGAAAAACCTTCACTGCGGACTTGATCAATATACCTAGTTAATTGCGTCGAGGGCACAGCTTTTATAAACCCCAAACTTTGGACACCAGGAATAGAATTTACTTCTAGTAATGAATTGACATAGGCCTTCCATTCTTGATGATTTACGTTTGATGATACTGCAAATAACGCTGCTGCTCCTCGAAGAATGAATGAATAAGCATTAAGACGGTCTTCTATTTTTAAAGTAAGTTGGTCACAAGCAAGCACATATTGCTTGATAGCATCATTTTCAATATTCTGCTTAACATTCTGAGCCGCAAAAAACGTAATTACTAAGCCTATTACCAAAATAACACTCGCTATCCAAATAGTGATGTTAATACGTAGGCGTTGTTTCAACATGGAAAGACTGTTCCTTATCATTAAAATAATCTAGCAACTTTTATGTATCTATGAAAAATATAAATGATCAAACTTATTTTCTTAAGATGCAGTACAGTGATTTTAACCCTAATATTGATAACATGGCTACATTTGTCAGGTATTTATTACAACATAAATGTCAAAAACCACCGACAGAGCCGAAGACTTGAAATATGAACCACTCTAAGCGGATTTATATGACACATAAATGTGACACCGCCTCAAAATAAGCCGAATTACTCTATTCGATTGTACTATTAATATAATTCTGGACAGTAACATCATCCCTATCCATTATTGAAACGTAATAACCTCTTGCCAGAAGCTCTGACTGAGTATTTAGGCGGAATCAAAATTAGAATGTTTGATCATCAGCACTGCACAAAACAACTGCTTCGCGAGTATGGAACTTTTACAATGTACGAAGCCCACGCGAAAGCGAGTAGATCACGAAATGACTCTTCTCTACCCCTATACTGATGTAATAATTATACTTAATACACTACTACGTTATTTGTAATGTAAAGTAGTAACTGCTTACCTGAAAATAATTACTTCGCTTTTTTATTCAACAGATCAGTTAGTAAATAAACAAAGTGCGTCAATTTGTCGCACTTTTTGTAGACAAGCATTATTTATTACTATATTATTCACCCACCGTTAGAAGAGCATGTAGATTGCAATACATCTAAAATACTTTTAATGGGAATGAGGGGGAAAGTGGTCGGCTAGACTGAATAACAACAATAATAATCGCCACAAATTGAAGCTGCAATTTTCACTACGCAGTCGTCCAATATAATAATAAAAGAAAATCCGGACGAAGCCCACTTTATGTGGGCTTTTTTATTGCTTTAAATTTAGCATCTAACTAAGAAACTATTGTTTATCTAAATCAACTTTTCTAGATTCTGGCAGCCAGTGCGCCATCCATTAAAAAATAAAGCATTTTTTTCATAAAAATTTTCATCCTTCCTGTTGCTTTTATACAAATTAAATTTTTAGCAACTCCAAATCATTATTGCAAATAACAATTTGAATGCTCCATAATAAGTTCACCACTACAACAACCATTACAAAAGACTTGTTGTAAACTTACAACTTACTTTTTATGGCAATTAACCAGCCTCTTTTGATGACAAAATTTGCTTGAAATACTGACTGAACCAGAGGATTATTCAATAACACTTTAAATAATTACTTGGTAGACATATCATGAAAGCACTCACATTTCTCATCGTAACCGCTTCTTTTTTTGTTATCGTTGGAGCTGCAATGTTGCAGTTAATTGAAATAATATCCAACACAGTTTTTAATAAAAAGCATTATGATCACCAGCCCATAAAATAGTCTTTTAGTTCTTTATAATATGACTTTATTAATACTCGATATGTTAAAAATTAATTATTCATTTGTTGATCAGTTGTTTTAAAAAATAACTCAATTGAACTTTGTATGTTTTGAATAAAAAAACACATACCAGCCAACACTCTCAACACACATGAATCCATATAATGATTTATGTATTATTTGTTTTAGGTTACTCTTAGTTGCTAGAAGCTTTATACAAAACTCGTCCATGCGCTGAATAACATCGAATGGCTAAGCATTGAACAATAACCTGAGACAGTAATGCGTGAATAATCTTTTAAATAAACGCCGAACCGGTGTGCTTCTGCACATTACTTCCTTGCCAGGAACCTACAAACAAGGTGACTTTGGACAAGAGGCCTATAATTTCGTTAATTTCTTGCACGATGCTGGCGTTACTGTTTGGCAAACGCTACCTTTAGGAATGCCCCATGCTGATGGCTCACCTTATCAATGCTTATCTGCTCATGCAGGCAATCCAGCCTTAATTGACATTGAATACTTAGTAAAGCACGAATGGTTAAAACCTTCAGAGCACTGCGAAGCTTGTCAAGGTACACTCGCCTTTAATAAAACCTGCTTAATAGAAAAAGCTCTAAAGGGATTCTTGGCATCTGCTAGCCAATCTGATAATGATGACTACGCCCAATTTTGCCAAGACAAAGCGTTTTGGCTGGATGACTTCGCTTTGTTTATGGCACTTAGAAATGTCTTTAATCAGCAATCATGGCGTTTATGGCCAGAACCTTTTAAAGAGAGGCATACTACAGCACTCTGTGAAGCTCGAGTACGCTTGGCCAGTCATATTGAACAATATAAATTTGAACAATATATTTTCTTTAGGCAATGGATGGCGCTAAAACATTATGCCAACGATCATAATGTGCTCTTATTCGGGGACATTCCTATTTTTGTCTCTTATGACAGCGCTGATGTCTGGGCGAATCGTAAAGTTTTCAAACTGAACAAGACTGGTGAAATGTCTGTAGTAGCAGGTGTGCCACCTGATTATTTTTCAGAAACTGGTCAGCGCTGGGGTAACCCTCATTATGATTGGAAATATCTTACTCAGACTGGTTTTTTGTGGTGGATTGAACGCATGGAAACTCAGTTAGAACAATTTGATATCCTTCGTATTGATCATTTTCGTGGCCTAGAAGCAGCTTGGGAAATACCCGAAAATGAAGCAACAGCTCAAAATGGTTGCTGGATTAAAGCTCCCGGCAAAGCGCTATTAAATGCCATTAAAGCTAAATTAGGTGCAATCCCCTTGGTTGCAGAAGATCTCGGCATTATTACCGACGATGTTGTAGCCTTAAGAGATGACTTTAACTTACCGGGCATGAAAATCTTACAATTTGCATTTGGTAGCGGTTCAAACAATCCTTACTTGCCGATACATTATGAAAAAAATTGCGTGGTTTATACAGGTACACATGATAATGACACCACGCTAGGCTGGACCCACGCCATTAATGACTATGAAAGAAATCATGCTCAAGATTACTTAGGACATCCATCTATTCCACTACATAGCGCATTAATACAGTCCGCTTTAGGATCTGTTGCTAACTTAGCTATTATTCCTATGCAAGATATTCTTGAACTGGATACTGAGTCTCGGATGAATATTCCCGGAACGATGGTGGATAATTGGAAATGGCGTTTTCAGTGGAATCAACTTAGTCATGATAAAGCCACTCACTTTGCACACCTAGTGACCTTATATGATAGACATTAACGTTAAAGCATGACTCAGTGAAATTAATAGCTTGTTCTGAGTAGGCTCCTAATTCTTAGTTATTGGTAGAAAAGGTATATTGTATGAGCCTATAATCTCTTGAATTTTATCCATTTTACTAGCAATCAATTTATCTAACTGCGCTTTTCTGGCTTTATCACCCTTACGCACACCCATCGCCATGGCAAAATCAAACTTTAGCGCTGGCGTTGATTTCATTGGAATTAAAGTATAACTATTCTTGGGGCTTTGTGCCATAACGTAAGCGGCCATTGGTCCCCATAAAATGACCATATCAATCTTTTTAGCTTTAAAATCCCTAGCCATTTCCATTGCGGTATTGTTTTCGGCATCACCTGACATCGACTGATAAGGAATACCTTGATCTAGCAAACCACTTTGTTGCAGCCAAGTCGTACCAGGTCCACGATCAAACATGGCCATTTTTAAAGCTTCTTGTCGTTGCAATGGCAGTTTTGATAATTGCTCGGCCTCTTTAATATCATCCCAGCCTCTGCCTTTTGCGATTAATAGCACATAAGTGGATTTATAATAGGCCTCTGTCGTTAAAGCTAAATCGAAACCTTCGGGCACGCCCATCACGATATCACATTTAAATTGTTCGCTATCTGCATCCCTTTCATTTACAGGAGCCATTAAGGTATTGCGAATAAAACCAATACGCTGGGCAAACCAAGTATATTCAACTTTTTGCCCTAATTCTTTAGCAAATAATTCAGCGATTTTATTTTCAAAACCGTCTTTATTTTTAGTTGAATATGGAGGATTTAAAGGATCAGCGCAGACTTTAAAAGTATCTTCTGCAAAAACTGGCGAGATGAGCATTGCCAAACTAAATCCAATCAATATTTTTTTAACGCGCATGTATTTCCTTGTAAGTAGAATTAAGAGCTAGATTGGATCTCTATGATTGTATAAATGACAGCATTATACCTAGACTTAATCGTTCATGGGATTTGGTGTGGAAACGCTACACTAACTGACTTGAATCTAAAGCCTAGGAATAAACTTACCCTAAACTCTGATCTTTCCAAGCAACGCCCTCCTAGATTTTGATTCCATGCCATCGGCATTGAATAGTAATCTCATTAACACATCATCTTCTAGTGCTAATAACTCAATAAAGCAGGTTTGTTCATCTTTATCAGCCAACACATACTGAGCTTCGAGGTAACGCAGCAAAAGCACATCTAATTCTTGAGTACCACGCCTACATTGCCAATACAGCTTAGCGAGTTTGGTCATTAGCCCAATTTTCTCTGTACTAATAACTTTTTGGTTTCAGCGATGGCTTTGGCTGGATTTAAGCCTTTAGGACAGGTGTCGGTGCAGTTCATGATGGTATGGCAACGATACAGTTTAAAAGGATCTTCTAGCTCATCAAGTCGAGCCCCAGTATTTTCATCACGACTATCAACCAGCCAGCGGTAAGCTTGCAATAGCACTGCTGGACCTAAATAACGTTCGCTATTCCACCAGTAACTAGGACAACTGGTAGAGCAGCAGGCGCAGAGTACACATTCATATAAGCCATCCAGCTTTTCTCGGTCTTCTTTACTTTGCAAACGCTCTCTATCGGCAGGCGCTGGCGTTTGGGCAGCAATCCAAGGCTGAATCGACGCATATTGTGCATAAAAATGGGTCATGTCTGCAACGAGGTCTTTAACTACTTGCATGTGTGGCAAAGGAAAAATCTTAATTGTGCCCGAATATGAATCTATAGCTTTGGTACAAGCTAAGGTATTTTTACCATTAACCATCATAGCGCAGGAGCCACACACACCTTCACGGCAAGAACGCCTGAACGTTAAGGTACTATCAACATCATTCTTAATCTTAAGAATGGCATCGAGCACCATAGGCCCACAATTATCCATGTCCAATTCATAACTATCAATCCGTGGATTTTCGCCGGTATCTGGATTCCAGCGATAGACTTCAAAGCGTCGGCTATTTGTTACTCCTACTGGGGCAGTATACGTTTTGCCAGCGATGACCTGCGAATTTTTAGGTAAGGTAAACTCAGCCATTAGTAAACCCTCTCTTTAGGCGGGATAAATTCAACTTCGTCAGTCAAAGTATATAAGTGCACCGGACGATAATCAATACTAACCTTATCATCAACTAACCAAGTCAATGTGTGTTTAAGCCAGTTAGTATCATCTCGATCTGGATAATCTTCTCTGGCATGCCCCCCCCGACTTTCCAAACGATTACCGGCAGCGTTAATAGCAACACTGGCTTGACTGAGTAAATTATCGAGTTCTAATGTTTCTACTAAATCTGTATTCCAAATTAAAGACTGATCCTTAACGCCTACTTCGGCAAACGAGCGCTTAATATCTGCCATTGCAACAATACCTTCATCAAGCGTAACTTGAGTTCTAAATACGGCCGCTTTGTTTTGCATAGTTTTTTGCATCGCCAAACGGATCTCTGAGGTGCTAAGCGCACCATTAGCATAACGAATTTTATTAAAACGTGACAGGGCCTTATCACAAGCGGTTTTAGCTAGTGTTTTTTGTGCCGTACCCGGCTTAATCAATTCAGCACAGCGAATAGCGGCAGAACGACCAAACACCACTAAATCCAACAAAGAGTTTGAGCCTAAGCGGTTGGCACCATGCACAGACACACAGGCAGCCTCTCCTACAGCCATTAAGCCAGGTACCACTTTATCAGGATTATCACCGTCCAAAGTGACAACTTCAGCTTTGTAATTGGTAGGAATACCGCCCATATTGTAATGTACGGTTGGTAACACAGGAATGGGATCTTTGGTAACATCTACACCAGCGAATATTTTCGAGGTTTCGGCAATACCAGGTAAACGCTCATTAATGAGTTTGGGATCTAAATGCTCAATATGTAAATATAAATGATCTTTAAGTTTACCAACACCTCGGCCTTCTTGAATCTCAATGGTCATGGCGCGACTCACCACATCACGCGAAGCTAGATCTTTGGCAGAAGGTGCGTATCTATCCATAAAGCGCTCACCTTCGGAATTAGTGAGATAACCGCCCTCACCTCTAACCCCTTCGGTAATTAAACAACCTGAACCATAAATACCGGTAGGATGAAACTGAATAAACTCCATATCTTGTAGCGGCAAGCCTGCGCGTAATACCATAGCATTTCCATCACCGGTTACGGTATGTGCTGAGGTGCAAGAAAAGTAACTGCGGCCATAACCACCGGTAGCCAGTATAGTCATGTGAGCTTTAAATAAATGCATAGACCCATCATCTAAACACCATGCCAACACGCCACGGCACTGATCGTCTTCCATAATCAAATCGAGTACTATATATTCAACAAAAAACTCGGCATTATGTTTTAAGGCTTGTTGATATAAGGTTTGTAAAATGGCATGACCTGTTTTATCAGCCGCCGCACAAGTTCGTTGTGCTTGGCCTTTTCCGTAATGCGTAGTCATACCACCAAAAGCGCGTTGATATATTTTACCATCCTCCGTTCTAGAAAAAGGCACGCCATAATGCTCTAACTCGATAACTGCTGCCATTGCTTCACGACACATATATTCGATAGCATCTTGATCTCCCAACCAATCTGACCCCTTAACAGTGTCATACATATGGAAACGCCAATCATCTTCACCCATATTACCTAAGGCCGCACTAATGCCGCCTTGTGCTGCAACGGTGTGGCTGCGCGTGGGAAATACTTTAGACAAACAAGCGGTTTTTAAGCCTTTTTCTGCTAAACCTAAAGTTGCACGTAAGCCTGCACCACCAGCTCCTACTACAATAACATCATAAGTATGCTCAATAATTTTATAATCTTCCGACACAAGCTAACCTACTAATAGTATTCGAAACACTGCCACCAACGCTGCTAATGCCAGCATGAAAAAACTTATATTGACTGTCCAGACGCTAATAATTTTGATACCTTCCGCCGCTATATAATCTTCAATAACCACTTGTAAGCCCAAGGCAGCATGATAAAAAGCAGCCAATACCCAAGCAATTATGCAAACGGTATTAAGCGGAGTAACCAACCAAGCAAGCATATATTGATAGGGGGCATGAAAACTTAAATTTAAAAAAGTAATTAACCAATAAGAGAGTGGGATTAACGCTACTGCTGTTACACGTTGCATCCACCAATGTGATGTTCCTGACTTTGCAGAACCTAATCCATGGACTTTAGCTAATGGCGATCGACAATCCATATACACTCCAGATTTAAAGAAACAATAAGATATTTATGGTAATGACTAAGGAAATACAAAGTTCAATCAGAGCATATCGATTCATGGTTTCACGATCAAAGCTTTTTCCCGCATCCCAAATAAAATGCCGTACACCGTGACATAGATGAAAAACTAACGCGTAACTAAAGCCCCAATAAATTAACTTTATTGGCCAGAAAGCCGTCAGCGCCTGCATGTTTTCATAAGATTGCTGACCTCCTGCTATGACAGACATAATAACAACAAAAAAAACCAACCCGACAGATAGTAGTACGCCAGCGATTCGATGAGTAATTGAAATGATGCCTGTTAAAGGCAGTTTATAGGCTTGTAGATGTGGCGATGTAGGTCTATTACTTGGTGCGGCCATGACTTTATCCAGTGAGTGGTGGTGAACATTCAATCGTCATTCTATTCTCAATTCCATCGCCAATCTTTAAAAAACACTAAAATATTTTTTATTCATAATAAACATTAATGTTAGCCAAAAAAACTGACTTTAATATACGTTCTTTTCAACCTACTCTTATGGCATGGCAGGTTGAATTTTAGCTTTTATTACATAAAAATTGAGACACATTCCCAATCTGTGACCTATTCCTAAAAAGAGTTTATTAATTATGTTCTTTTTGACCGACTGCACCGTTACGATCAATAACAACACTCCAATCAGTGCCTCCAGAATTAACGACTAGATCATATTCTTCGCCTATGCCATTTGGATTGACAATCATTACAGAACTTTTAACGGTATATATATCAAACATTGCTTTTAAATTGTCAGAAGCAACTGCAGGCAACATATTCGCACCTTGTACATTATCGGCATTAACAAAAAATTGACCGTTGGGTCGATACAACTCAAACAATTTTTCCTTATCTTTTTCCTCTTTAAACATGATTTCATATAAAGGTTGTTTAAAGTGTATTTTCTTTGCTGCGCTAATTTCTATTGCATTAGGGTGTTTCTTATAAAATTTATCCAATATGGGTGTTGGTATAGCGTCTTTAGACACCACCTCAGCTTGACCTGAAATTGAAGTCATCGCTAACACTAATAAACTGATATTTAAAAAATAGTTACGCATGTTTTGTAGATTCCTGTAATCGATTGTTTAGTGGCATGTTTTAATGGAAAATATTATATTAGTTTTTAGAGCGATTTACTCAACAATTATTACGCCATTTTAATAGCCTCAACACAACCTAATTATAGGTATTTTATATAAGCACTTAAGTTATAAAGAAGATGACTATTTATCTAATCCAATAAAATCCCAAATCTTATGAGAAACAGTTGATGCATTATGCTCTGGAATAGGTGGTCCTTTCGGATAATTGAGCTCATAGACACGAAGCGTGTCGCTTGCCATTTCAGCCATCCCTAATTTAGAGTAGGACTCCTGCAAAGCTAACAAAGCATATGGAACAGCAGCCGTTCCTTGGTACTTTTCAATAACATTAGATGCCCTATTAACTGCAGCCACATAAGCCTTACGCTTAATGTAATATCTTGCCACATGTACTTCATACATTGCCATATTACTTTTAAGAGCAATCATACGCAATCTAGCGTCAGGCACATATTTGCTTTGCGGAAAACGACGCACCAACTCTTCAAAATTTATTAATGCCTCACTCGCCGCACCTGGATCGCGCTGCGAGGTATCTGTAGGCAAAAAACGGTCTACAAAACCAATATCACGATTATAATTGACTAAACCTTTTAGATAATGGGCATAATCTACCCCAGGACTTCGAGGGTTTGTTTTTATAAAACGATCAGCGGCAGCAATTGCCGATTCTGCATCACCATTTTTATAATAAGCATAAGCCACATCCAACTGGGTTTGTGCAGCGTCAGCACCAAAAGGATTTCGAGATTCTATGGCTTCATAAATTTTAATGGCTTTCTCGTAACTGCCGCTATCCATAGCTGCTTTAGCCTCCATACGAAATTTATCAGCATTCCAGTCGGTATATTCATCTTTATCTTTTGATGATCCAGACTCGCCTGAAAACAAATCTTTAATCGAAGAGCAACCATTTAGAGATAGCCCCAAACAGACAATAAATAAAAATTTAATTAAAATTAATCGCATAGTACCAACGACACGTTGTAATATTAGAGGTTTTCTCGCAGAATGAACGACGATACTTTAAAGTTAGGTATTCTGCGAGTATAACTTAACTATACGTTATTCAGAAGAACTTGTTATGACACGATTAACGGCAGAAGTGCCTTACGAAATGGCAGGCATGCGCTTAGACCAAGTGCTGGCCGAACTATTTGCAGACTATTCACGCAGTAAACTGCAAACTTGGGTTAAATCTGGACGCGTACATGTCAATGATTTAATACTTAAACCTAAAGATAAACTTGAAGGTGGCGAAACAATTACTTTAGATGCTGAGGCAGAAATAGTAATAACCTCTAAAGCTGAACCTATTTCTTTAGATATTATTTTTGAAGATGAAAATCTACTCATAGTCAATAAACCTGCTGGTATGGTGGTACATCCTGCCGTTGGTAACTGGCATGGCACTCTATTGAATGCCTTACTTAATCATGAATCGTCCCTAGAAACATTACCCAGAGCTGGTATCGTACATAGAATAGACAAGGAAACCAGCGGACTATTAATGATTGCTAAAACCTTACAAGCACATAATAGCCTGACTCAACAACTCCAAGAAAGATCAATTGTTCGCGAATATTTAGCCATTTGTCGAGGCCGCATGACAGCAGGAGGAACCGTCGACGAACCTATTGCCAGACACCCTACCGATAGAAAACGTTATGCTGTTAAAGAATCGGGGAAATTTGCCGTTACGCATTACCGTGTAGTGAAACGCTTCACCAGACACACACTGATTCAAGTTAAGCTGGAAACAGGGCGCACCCACCAAATTCGTGTGCATATGGCACATATTCGTTACCCATTACTGGGCGATCAAGTTTACGGCGGACGATTCCAAATGCCAGCCGATTGCAGCGAGCAACTAGAAAAAGAATTACGTAGCTTTAAACGCCAAGCATTACACGCAGCCAAATTGGGACTACTCCATCCCATAACAAATGAATATTGTGAATGGGAACAACCTTTGCCCGATGACATGGTGCGACTGCTTGATGCTCTAACGGAAAATGAGCAAGAGTAATCATTGGCTGGTTCCTGACTGGCCAGCCCCTGCTAATATTCATGCCGCCACTACTTTACGTACTGGTGGCGTTAGTAAAGAGCCTTACTTGAGCCTAAACCCAGCGATTCATGTCAACGATTTAATAGAACGAGCAATACAAAATCGCAAAATAATCAGCGATATGTTAAACCTTCCATCTGAACCTGTATGGCTAGATCAAATACATAGCAATCGCATTATTAAAGCAGAACAAACAGTTATGCCTCAACAAGCCGATGCCAGCTACTCAAGCGACTCTGGCGTAGTTTGTACAATCATGGCAGCGGATTGCTTACCTTTATTGATTTGCTCTAAAGATGGTGAAAAAATAGCGGCCATTCATGCAGGTTGGCGCGGTTTATTAAGTGATGTGATAACTCATAGTATTTCAGAACTAATTTCTCAACCTCCTCTTACAAAGCACAATGAACTATTGGTCTGGTTAGGCCCAGCCATTGGTCCAAACTGCTTTGAAATAGGGATAGAGGTACACGAAGCTTTCATAGATAAATCAAAAATCTATGAAAAAGCCTTTAAGATACAAAATAACGGCAAATACTTAGCTGACATTTACCAATTAGCTAGAATTGAGCTAAACGCATTAGGCATCACTGACATTTATGGTGGCACCTACTGTAC
Organism: uncultured Methylococcaceae bacterium; assembly: GCA_903905335.1. Classification (GTDB taxonomy): domain Bacteria; phylum Pseudomonadota; class Gammaproteobacteria; order Methylococcales; family Methylomonadaceae; genus Methylobacter_C. The sequence goes on along the minus strand of CAIVGC010000355.1, from coordinate 3,357 downwards.
GATGACGGAAAAAGAGCGTTTTTTTTCTTATCGCCGAGACAACCAAACAGGACGCATGGCAACTTTAATATGGAAAGATTAGCATAATGAATTTATTAGTATTAATCATCATTTTTACTGCAGTTGGCGGGGTATTGAGCGTAATGGCGGCAGCCGTTTTTTTATTGCTACCCGAGCAACGTAGGAAGGCTGCATTACCCCATGGCATTAGTTTTGCCATAGGCGCACTTTTAGCAGTTGCCTTTTGGGGACTAATTCCAGAAGCTTTTGAGAAAGTTAAACCCGAGCAGTTTCAAATGCTGTCGGGTACCATATTAGCTGGAATCCTAGGGTTTTTTACACTAGAAAAATTATTAATTTGGAGACATTGTCATTCTGGTAGTTGTGAAGCGCATGGTGATGATCATGATCATACTCACAGCCATAGCCATAGCAATGCAAAATCAGCAGGCTCATTAATCATTCTGGGCGACAGCATTCATAACTTTGTTGACGGCATTTTAATAGCAGCGGCCTTTTTAACCGACGTTCAGTTAGGTATAGTTACTAGCCTAGCAGTTGCAGCACACGAAATCCCCCAAGAAGTAGGTGATTTTGCTATTTTATTAGACAGTGGTTATTCCAGAGGGAAAGCACTTTTTTATAATATGCTGGCAAGTTTGACAACAGTTTTAGGTGGTATTTTAGCTTATTTTAGCTTAGAAGACTTACACAGCAGCCTGCCATTCTTCTTGGCGCTAGCTGCTTCTAGCTTTATTTATATAGCCGTCGCAGATTTGATACCGACTCTACATAAAAAAACTGATATAAAAACATCGATACAACAAATAGCTTTAATTGCAGCTGGTGTTTTTTTAATTTGTTATCTGCATGATATCGCCCATAACATGGGCGATTATCATCTGAATCTAAATTAAATACGCGAAAGATTTAATGTATCTAAATCTTTCGCCTTTATATCAACTTTTCATTTAAGTAATAATATTAGGACCAGCTCTACCCGTTCTTTTTTTAACTTCACAAAATTGCTCTGCAAGAATAATTAAATCATTTAAGACGACTTGAGCCTCTTGATCATGCAGAGCATGATCGGCTTCAAATCGTTCCAAATAAATTCTTAAGGTTGCGCCCACAGTCCCCGTTCCAGACAACCTAAAAACAATGCGTGAGCCATTTTCAAAACCTATGCGCATCCCTTGATTTCGACTAACGCTACCATCCACAGAATCTTCATAACTAAACTCATCTGCAAACTTCACTACATAATCGCCAAAACACTGCTTTGGCAAAATAGATAATTGACTACGTAAATGTTCAACAATTCCATTAGCAATAGATGTTTCAATAGCCTCATAATCATGTCGACAATAAATATCCCTACCAAACTTTTGCCAATGCTCATGAACAATATCAACAACAGACTGACGTTTTACCGCAATCAAGTTTAACCAGAACAAAACCGCCCACAAGCCATCTTTTTCACGAACATGATCAGAACCCGTACCAAAACTTTCTTCACCACACAGCGTTATTTTTCCTGCATCTAATAAATTACCAAAAAATTTCCAACCAGTAGGTGTTTCATAACAAGGAATATTGTAATAGGCAGCCACTCGATCTAAGGCCTGACTGGTTGGCATAGAGCGCGCCACTCCTTTTAAACCCTTAGAATATGCAGGGATCAAATGCGCATTAGCAGCCATAATAGCTAAGCTATCGCTAGGTGTTACAAAAATTTGACTGCCAGTAATCATATTACGATCGCCATCGCCATCAGATGCAGCTCCTAAAGTCGGCGCACCAGCACTAAACATGCGCTCAGCTAGTTCATGTGCATGCGCTAAGTTTGGATCAGGATGATGTCCTCCAAAATCTTCTAACGGTTCAGCATTAATAACAGACTCAGGTGTAGCACCTAACATATCTACCAATATTCTTTTTGCGTAAGGACCTGTAATAGCACTCATAGCATCAAACAACAATGTGATATAACCAGAACTAATACTTTGTTTAAGTATATTAAAATCAAAAATAGATTGCATCAGTTCAGCATAATCAGAAACCGAATCTATTATCGTAATTTTAAGTCCCTCTATTTGCTGCGAACCTATGAAATCCAGATCGATATCAGCAATGTTTGCAGTCTTATAGCTATTGATAACTAAACTACGTTGATAAAAAGCATTAGTATAGGCTTCTGAAGCAGGGCCACCATTGTTAACATTGTATTTAATACCAAAATCTTCGTCAGCCCCTCCTGGATTATGACTAGCAGAAAGTATTAGACCACCAAATGCATGATATTTTCTGATAATATGAGAAGCAGCCGGAGTAGACAGCAATCCACCTTGACCGATAATAAGCTCTCCAAAGCCATTAGCCGCTGCAATTTTAATGATGACTTGCAGAGCAAGTCTGTTAAAATAACGACCATCACCACCTAATACTAAAGATTTCCCTGTAAAATCCTCTAAAGAGTCGAATATTGATTGGACAAAATTCTCAAGATAACCTGACTGCTGAAATACTTTAACTTTTTTTCTAAGACCTGACGTACCTGGATTCTGATCGTCATAAGGCTGAGTTGTTATAGTTTCTATTTGCATATTTAAACCCTAGTTCGCCAATTAATGTGGTGTATAAAATACACCAAAAACATTTTCTATTGTAAATTTTAATATGTTACGAATTTATTTATTATTGTTTTGCTGTTTAATTTCTTTTTCTGTTAATGCCGAGAATGATGTTTGGCTCTTGATTGATACTACCGCTCGAAAAATTGAAGTAAAAAAAGGCGAGCAAACACTCGAGGTATTGAATGAGATTGCTATTGGTCGAGGTGGGGCAGGATTAAAAAATCATCGAGGAGATAACATAACACCTTATGGTAGCTACAAAATAGGCTGGGTCGGTGAGAAAAGTAATTTTAGACGGTTCTTTGGATTAACTTATCCTTCAGTTGATGATGCAGAAAAAGCGATAAAAAAAGGAACTATTGATCAAATAACTTACGATCGAATCATAATAGCTCACCAACTACATCAAATTCCACCTCAAAATACTGTATTGGGTGGTCAAATTGGAATACATGGACTTGGTAACGCGGACGAAAAAATACATAAGGTTTTTGACTGGACCCATGGCTGTATCGCTTTAACCAACCCTCAAATAGACCATTTAAGTCAGTGGATAGACACAGGAACTGTTGTAAAAATAAAATAAAACTGGAAAATATATTTTATAGTGCTAGAATTACTTCTGGCTATAATTTTTGTAGTAATAACTTTGACTAAGGAAAATAATATGAAAAAAGTAATTAAATTATCTTTGATCGCCATGGTTGCAACTTTGGTTGTT
>CAIVGC010000354.1 GCA_903905335.1 uncultured Methylococcaceae bacterium | reverse complement strand
GTATTATCGACGCTAGTCGCTGAGGTTTATGGACCACCAGAAGCCGAATATAACGATATTATTAAAGTGGCGAACAGAGTTAGAGCGGATATGGAGCATACCGAAGGCGTGGTTGATATCGATGATTTTGTTGAAGCTGAACACGAGCAACTGCATTTTTTGATCGATCATGATAAAGCGGCTTTATTGGGTATTAGTAGCACACAAGTAGCCAACACCTTGCAATTGGCTGTTGCTGGCAGTAGTGCTGGTTTGTTGCATACTGCCCACGAGCGACTACCACTGAGTATTCAACTGCAATTACCCAGAGCCGCACGATCATCTGAGCAAGATTTACTGGGGCTTTCGGTAAAAACAGGACAAGGTGAGTTGGTGAGATTGAGTGAAATTGGCCACTTTAATCATGAACAAGGCTCACAAGCCATTTACCATAAAAACTTACAACAGCTGATGTATGTCACCGCTGAAATGGCAGGACGCAGTCCAGTAGAAGCAGTTCTGGATTTATTCGGTCGCTTTAAACAGCAACCGCTACCCGATGGTTACAGAACTGAAATGGCAGGGGAGGGTGAATGGAAAATCACCGTAGATGTGTTTCGTGATTTAGGCTTGGCGTTTGCCGCCGCGATGGTGATGATTTACATCTTATTAGTCGGACAGACAGGATCACTAGGCGTGCCATTGATTATGATGATTGCTATTCCGTTGACAGTCATAGGCATTATGCCTGGCTTTTGGTTGATTAATTTATTTACCACGCCCGTTGCCGGTTACGCTACCCCGATCTATTTCACCGCTACGGCGATGATAGGCATGATTGCCTTGGCGGGTATTGTGGTGCGTAACTCGATTATTCTCATTGATTTTATCGGTAACATTTATCGTAATAATCCAGTTATTAGTTTAGCAGATGCCATTATTGAGGCTGGTGCTACTCGATTGAATCCCATCTTTTTAACAGCGACTTCAGCTGTGCTGGGTTCTATGATGATCGTGCTTGATCCTATTTTCTCAGGCTTAGCTTGGAGCTTTATCTTTGGCATTATTGCCTCGACTTTATTCTCTCTGGTGGTGATACCTGTCGTGTATTTTCTGATTAATCAGAAGTTGCCTAAAGAGAAGGTTATAGAAAAATAGCTGGTTCAATGAGCTAAAACTAAAGCCCAGCTGAACACTGTATTCACGGGTTGGCAACTGTCTTGTTACTTGCACATCCGTGAGTAATGCGATAAAAAGGTGTCGTAACTATTGTCAGGTGCTACACGGCCATACGGCGGTTTAATCTGTACCGAATATTCGTGATCGGGTGGAGATAACGGGCGCAATCCCGTTATCTCCACCCGATCGACTTACGGACTTAAGTTAAAGCCCACTTTTTATGGCGATACTGCTTGGCTCTGGAACATGGTAAAGGTTTTTGTTTTAGCAGAGTTTTAAATTGGGAATTGCTGTAGAGTAAGCCACTATGAATCACAGATAGCCATTTATGTAGTATAAGAATTATGAACTCCAGTCGATTACAGTCCATTTTTTCCTCAAAGATTATCTTACCTACAATATTATTTTTATTTACCTTTCTAATACAACTTGGTGTAACTTTCCACAGCCAAATGGTATTAGAACATACTAAATTCTTGAATCTCCCAATACATACTAGCGTAGAGTTTTCAGGTACAGTGATAGCGATTATAGTTGCCAAGTTGTTACTTCAACTTGAAAAAAACCAGCAAGGTAGTAGTTTTAATTACCCGATCTCAGCAGCGTTATTAGGAATGGGCCTTATTGACGGACTCCATGCACTATTACCCCCAGGCAATCTATTTGTTTGGACACATGCCATGGCAAGTATTGTAGGGAGTATTTTTTTTATTTCGATTTGGCTACCTTCTGTCTGGCTAAAAATATTACAAAAATTTATGCCTGCTATTGCTGTGTTAATGGCTATTACACTTGGCATTCATTCCTTATATTATCCTGAACAAGTGCCATTAATGCTAGTATCTGGCAAATACACAACAATATTCAGTTTTATTAAAACATTGGGTAGTGTTTTGACCATTTTAGCCGCTATAAAATTATTTTTTTCTTACCGTAAATGTGCCAATCCTGCAGATTTAATATTTTTCTTCATGTGTTTATTATTCGGTCTTGCAGGTCTAATGTTTTGGTGGTCTCCACCTTGGGAAGAAGCCTGGTGGAGTTGGCATATCTTAAGACTCATTGCTTATATTTCAGCGCTACGATTTATTTTTTATATAATTGAAAGTCACCAACAACTCTTAGAAAACAAGGTTAGCGTCAGAACTTTTGAGCTCGCTAGTAAAAATATTGCTTTAGAAAATGCTCATAATCATATCAATAGCGAACTTGAAATTGCTAGAAATCTTCAGATTGACATACTTCCTATTAATTTCCCAACTGTATTAGGGTGTGATGGTGCAGCACGTATGCTCCCAGCAACTACTATGGGAGGAGATTTTTACGACTATATTGAATTACCTAATGGAAAAATTGGTTTAGTGATGGCTGATGTTTCTGGCAAAGGGGTGCCTGCAGCATTTTTCATGGCCGTTGCACGAACCAATTTACGACTTATAGCTTATGATTCCTTGGGTCCATCAGAATGTTTAAAGCGTACTAACAATATTCTTTGCACACAAAACCCAATGTATTTATTTGTGACTATTTTTTATGCTGTCTTTGATCCAGTTATGGGGCTTTTAACCTATGCTAATGGTGGGCACAATCCACCTGTATTAAGACACATAGATGGTTCTATCGAACTACTCGCTTCTTTTGGTGATACTGCTTTAGGAGTAATTGAAGAAATAGATTTTAATGAAGAAAAAAAACAACTTTCACCTGGAGACAGTCTTATTTTATATACTGATGGTGTCACAGAAGCCTTCAATCCTGAATGGGAAGAACATGGTGAAGAACGCATGCTAGAGCAGATCCGCTTGCAAGGTGACGGTAGTGCTAAGAATCTAGTTACGGCTATTTTTGATAGTGTTATAGAGTTTGCCGGTATTGCACCTCAGTCTGATGATATCACTATAACCGTGTTAAATTGGCAGCATCCCGCCCGTAAAGCAATCACTTAGAGCGTTCCACGGTTATTACACTCTCAATGCTCATCATTCCAGTATGGACTATAACGGCCTATTACGACGCACACACCTAGGATATTTTCATCGCTATAGTTCGTATCATATGGACAACGCTTTTTTACTATGTTTTTGTCGTGAAAGTGGAGGATTACTTCTGGAAAATTAATTGAAGATTAAAGGCTCACTACCGACCCAGAACTGCCGCTGAGTTTTGTGAATTCGCCGCTCTAAATCGGTCGTTAGCCCTTCTTCAATAGTGCTTCAAATTGCTCAATCGGCACGGGCTTACTGAACAAATAACCTTGAAAGAGCTGACAATCATGCTGCTCTAAGAAAACGCGCTGGGCTTCTGTCTCCACGCCTTCAGCAATAACCTCTATTTTTAATTTATTAGCCATGACAATGATGGTTTCCACAATGATGGTATCATCTTGATCGATTGATATGTCACGTACAAAACTCTGGTCAATCTTAAGCTGATCCAGTGGCAATTTTTTGAGACTGGATAGTGAAGAGTAACCTGTACCAAAATCG
>CAIVGC010000353.1 GCA_903905335.1 uncultured Methylococcaceae bacterium | reverse complement strand
TAGTTTGATTTTTCCACCCCGTCGTAAAAACTTTGAGAACGGATCTAAAAGTAAGTTGAGCATACTCCGTGAATAAAAAGCTGAGGCGATATAAAGTGCATCAGCATCTTCTAGTTCACGCTTGATGACATCCACTAAACCGGTTAAAGAATTAAAGGTCAATAATTGCGGTAAGCGTGGTTCTTTGATTTGGTTATCAAACGGATCTTGTGGTGATGAGGTGGCATATAAAATATGGCGCTTATCAAAACTACCAGCGGTTTCGCGTTTTTGTTTTTGCCTAGCAAAGACTTCGGTTACGTCAATAGCATGATGCTTAAGTAAGGTTTCTATCAGTTCCAGTAAATCAGCGGATTCATTTATAATCGCCTCTCTATTATCGGCATGAAACAGTTCATGCGCTTCTTCTAATAGTTTGATTTTTAGGGCTTGATGAAAGTCTTCATCATTTAAAGTGCCTATGTCGGCCTGTTTTCCAGATTGGCTAATTTGCTCAGGGATTAAGTCTCTAACAAGTTTGTTGTAGATGCGTGGGCGATTTGTCACAGCGTTAATCCGGCATGAGTTTGCAATGCTTGAATTATAGCAAGTGTTAGGGACGTAGGGGATTAAGATCTAGTATTTAGTAAAATAAGCATATAGGTGTAATATGCACCAAAAGAATAAAAATTCAATAACATAGACTTAAAGGCTTTTCTTGGAAGCGGCTTTCAACTCCCACAAAAGAGCAAGAGTACAAATTATTATATTTAATCCTTAATATATCTTGAGGTGTAGTGCTTATGCAGGCCATTGAGTTAGAAGCAATGATTCAAAAAGATGGGCAAATATGTTTGCCTGCGATTTACAAAAATTGGTTTGGGAAGCACGCTAAATTGATATTGCTTGAAACTTCCGAGCCTATTTCCCAAGAAAATAGCGCTTATGCGATTTTTTCGCAGTTAGACTTAGGTGAAGGTGACGAAACTTTAGTTTCTTCTGCTAATGCGAAGCAGGGCATTAAAGCTATTTTACAAAACAAGATTTAGTTATGATTTTGGTAGATACAGGGCCGTTAGTTGCTCTATTTAACCCTAAAGATAATTATCATTCACGTTGCTTAAGCCTTTTAAAAACAATACGTGAGCCTTTATTAAGTACTGTATCCGTTTTAACAGAAGCATTTCATTTATTAACGCCAGGTAGTAAAGCAGCGTTGGCATTAGGTGCTTTTGTTCAAAAGAAAGGTATAACTATCTGTTCACTTGATGACGAAAGCTTAAAAATAGCATTGTTATTGATGGAAAAATATGCAGATAATCCTATGGATTTAGCAGATGCATCTTTAGTAGCGGTGGCACAAATGTTAGATGTTCAGCGCATTTTTACTATTGACCGTAATGATTTTTTAACTTATCGAATAGCATCTGGATATGGTTTTAAAAGCTTTGAATTGGTCAATTGATGAGGATGCTTAAGGCGTAATAACAAAATTATGCCAAATCAGTTGGCGGGCGGGTTCTAGGTCTTGTTCATAAAAAACTAGAGTGCAGCCCTGCTGTAAAAAGAAGTGCTTAAAGGCATTGATATCAACGCCTTCATAGAGTTTGCCTTGCTCTCTCTGATCGTCTGCATCAGTCCCTCGTATTGACATAATTAAGTGTCCGCTGGGTTTTAATAAGGCTAAAAGTCTAAGGCAAGCGCTGTCAATACTGGCTTTGTTTAGATGCATTAATACCGCTGAACAGAGTATATTTTGAAAAGTCTGGCCGTTTAGGCTGTTTAAATCGGGT
>CAIVGC010000352.1 GCA_903905335.1 uncultured Methylococcaceae bacterium | reverse complement strand
ACCACTTCAATCTCATAGTTGCCTTGCAAATGCTCCTCGCAGAGTTTTGTTAAATTGGCAAAGGCGTGCAGAGCTTTGGGTGTTTGTCCTGCGACATAAAGTCTGAGTAACCATCTGTCTTCAGGGTTTTCTGGGCTGTCATCTAGGTGGCTCATTTAGAATCTCCTAGTTCGTTGTTTTTAATAGTAGACAATGGTGCTGAGGGCTTATCTGCCTGCTTTAGTTTGGCCATTGCCAGTCTATCCATGAACAGTGTGTCATTACGTAGTTTTTCTTTATTGATGAGCCGAACTAAGTCATCTTTTTCGGATTCAAATTGGGTGTTTAGGGCGAGTATCTGCGCTTCTATGGCCAATTTTTTTCGTTCGATATCCCGTTGTTTCATTTCTATTAGTTGTTGGCAGTCTAGGGCTTCGGCTAAATCCTTAGCTTCTTGATTATCTCGGGACGAGCCGGTCAACACACCGGAAAGTCCAATATACACATCCCTTAGTTGTATGCCTTCGTCGCTGAGTATGAATTCACGCACCTGATTGGAATGCGCCATGCCTCGAGATTTAAGGAGGTACAGGCCACGGTTGCGTTCGCCACGAGCTTCTAAGATCTGTAATAACAGCCAGGTGTCCATCAATGAGGAAATGTTGATGTCGTTACGCTCTGAGCTATTACTGGAGGAGGTCAGGTCGGTGCACAGCGCGGTGATCTGCTTCATCTTTAGATAATCAATCATTCGCGACATCATTGATTTCACTTCGGATTCGCTGGCGGTGGCAATGAGGTTAGAAATAGGATCGATGACCACGCAGCTAGGATGGAATTGATCAATGGCCTTGTGCATAACCACCAAGTGCATCTCTAAGCCGTATAGCGTGGCTCTGGCATTTTGGAATTGCAACAAGCCTAGCTCTACCCATTGACCCAGATTGATGCCGATGGAATGCATATTACGGATGATCTGGTTTTGCGACTCCTCGAAGGCAAAATAAAGACAGCGCTCGCCTCTAGCGCAAGCTGCATTAACAAAATGCGCGGCTAAGCTAGACTTGCCCGTACCCGCCGTACCGGATATTAAGATGCTGCTGCCTCGAAAGTAACCTTTACCGCCTAGCATGGTATCCAAGCGCGAAACCCCAGTAGGAATGCGTTCGATGGAAGCAGGATGATCTAGGCCTAGTGAAGAGATTGGCATCACTGAGAAGCCTTGCTCGTCGATTAAAAACGGATATTCGTTGGTACCATGCGCGGAGCCTCGATATTTCACGATACGCATACGGCGGGTGGCAATCTGCTTATTAACCGTGTGGTTGAGGAATATGACGCAGTCGGCGACATATTCTTCTAGGCCATAGCGGGTAAAAGTGCTTTCACCCTGTTCGCCAGTGATGATGGCGGTGACGCCTTTGTCTTTTAGAAAGCGAAATAATCTGCGTAGTTCTGCGCGTAATATGGAATCATTGGAGAATCCGGAAAAAAGCGCTTCAATGGTGTCTAGCACGACCCGTTTTGCGCCTATTCTATCAATGCCGTAACCTAGTCGGATCAACAAGCCTTCTAAGTCATATTCACCAGTTTCTTCAATTTCTGAGGGGTCCAGATGCACATGGTCTATGGTCAGCAGATTCTGATCTATCAGCTCATTCAGATCAAAACCTAGAGAGGCGAAGTTTTTGGATAATTCATCAGATTTTTCTTCGAAGGACATGAACACGCCGGGTTCATTAAATTGCGTGGCACCTCGCACCAGAAACTCCATGGCCAGTAAGGTCTTGCCGCAACCCGTGCCGCCGCAGATGAGGGTAGGTCTACCTTGTGGCAAGCCGCCATCGGTAATCTCGTCCAGGCCTTTGATACCTGTTGGGGTTTTTAATAGATTTTGCATGATCACCTCCTTAGTTATGAGATTTCATCGCTAGACATAAACCATGATGAGCTAGGCTGATGAATAATAGAATTTTTGATAAACCAAGGTGGTTATCCCTTGTATGAAACAAGGTTTTTTATGGTCAATTGCGCTTTATACATGATAAAAAAACCCGAACAAATGATTAATGATCTGTGCTGAGTGTTAGCTTGCAAACCTGCAAACCGTTGCAACCCAACGCACTATTGGCTTAATTATTTAGCTAGTTTCTCATGGGTTTGTGTGGTTTTTTTATACTCTGTGGCTACCGATTTATGATGTTCGATCATCGCTTTATGGTGTTCAGGAACGGCTGTCACTTCGGCTAATAAAGGTGCAGAAGCTAAGCTCATGCTGATGGCTAGGGCTAAACTTAGATAAATAGATTTATTCATAAATCATGCTCTCTTAAAGATGAGTGCTGTTGAATTCCAATGATATTAGTCAGTCAGGCTTTGGTTTCTAGCTACTGGGTCGAGGTCCAGTAGCTAGGTTTTAAAATGCTGACGTAAACTTCGTAGGTTTGACTAGATAGTCAAACCTACGAAGTGCAGTGATATTAATAGACTAAAAACATAATAGATATTCGTAGAACTACTTATGCTGATGAAATTAATGCAATAAAGCGGCTACCAACTTAAGGCGGGCCAGTAGGAAGCGTCTATTATTTCACTGTAACGTCAGTTACTAAGTACCCGAAAAACACCGCATTCGTCATTCCGGCAGTCCATGCCGGAATGACGGGTATTGAGAGTTTATATAACTCTGAGCGCAGAGGGTGGGGGGCGATGCCTGAAAAATACGTATATAAATGAGATTAGTGTGATTCAGGGTATTGGTATCTGTACTTGTTTGTGCTGCGCGTCATTCCGACATGGACTGCCGGAATCTAGGGCACATGGATGTGAAAAACAATATAAGAACCATAATGATCCCTATATAAAGCAGATAATAATTGGGCTTTGCCCTCCTT
>CAIVGC010000351.1 GCA_903905335.1 uncultured Methylococcaceae bacterium | reverse complement strand
TTGATTTATTAAAAGAATGTATTAATGAAGCCTTAACAAAAGACCATCTAAAATTACAGGAATTTATTGCCAAACGTAATGCTACCTTGCTGGTACAACAACTTACGGATAGAGAACGCCAAATTTTACTGCTAATTAGCCAAGGTTACGCTAATAAAGACATCGCCAAAGAACTTAATATCAGCACCCGTACCGTAGAAGCGCATCGTATTCATATTAAAGAAAAAACCCAAGCCAAAAGTTTGGCTGAACTGACTACCTTAGTTATTCATGCGCAGTTAAATTGATAACGGTGTAGCAATAGTTTTATCGTTGCCCGACGTTTTGATATTTGATGATGATCAGCTCATGGTCTTTAATCGCCTTATAATCATTGCACAGGTTCCCAAGCTCCGCTCTCATAGCTATACACAAGTATTTCATAGTAGAGCATCCCGGCCGTTATGACGACTTACTTAATGGTGTGTATAACTAGATGAATATTTAGGAAAAAAGTCTATTAACTTATTCATATTAAGCACATCAAATACCCGCGCCATCTTGAAATAATTCACTACGAACGGTCGCTTGGCTAATATTACTACCCGGCGGCACGCTGTGCGTCAGCCAAACATTACCGCCTATGGTTGAGCCTTGGCCGATGGTAATACGTCCCAATATGGTAGCTCCTGCATAAATCACTACATTATCTTCAACAATCGGATGCCTAGCATTACCTTTAACCAAAAGACCATTGTCATCTTTTTGAAAACGTTTCGCGCCTAAAGTAACCGCTTGATAAACCCGCACATATTTACCTATAATCGCAGTTTCACCGATAACCACACCGGTACCGTGATCGATAAAGAAACTTTCGCCGATTTGGGCACCAGGATGTATATCAATGCCTGTTGCTGAATGCGCTAATTCTGAAATCATTCTCGCCACCAAAGGCGCACCTAACCGATAAAGAATATGCGCTAAGCGATGATGCAGGATGGCGGTAATACCTGGATAACACACTAAAACCTCATCAGGACTACGAGCAGCAGGATCACCTTCAAAAGCGGCTTGTATATCGGTGTCTAATAATTGTCTGACTTTAGGAAGTTGCGCAGCAAACTCTCTGGCAATAATAATGGCTTGTTGATGCGCGACATTATCGATACCTTGATGCCCCGATATGAATTGTAATTCCCGGCGGATTTGCGTGTACAACTCACGCAATAAGGTTTCTAAAGTATGCCCTACAAAATAATCGATACCTTCATCATTTAAATCAGGTCGACCCAAACGGTTAGGAAACAATACGGCTCCCAAGCCATCCAAGATTTTATGTAATTCTTTACGTGATGGTAACTTAGGCGGCTTGTCGAGTAGATTGCGCGTTTCTAAAGATTGTACGCGCAAATCTCGAAGCTGCGCCACTAAGGCATCAATACCCCAATTGTATGGACTACCTAATTGTGCCGTATCATTCATGTAGCCAAGCCACCGGCATCAAACAGGCCTTCAAACAAAGGTGAACTTAAATAACGCTCACCTGAGTCGGGCAAGATCACCACGATGGTTTTGCCAGCATGTTCTGGACGTTTAGCGACACGCACGGCAACAGCTACAGCGGCACCACAAGAAATGCCCGCCAAAATACCTTCTTCTCTGGCTAAGCGCCTTGCAAAATCTATAGCCTCTTCGTTACTGACTTGCTCGATGTCATCTACCAATCCCAAATCAAGCACGCCAGGTACAAATCCCGCACCGATGCCTTGTATTTTATGTGGCCCAGGTTGTAGCGGTTCACCGGCACGGGTCTGAGTTAAAACAGGACTAGCGCTAGGTTCTACAGCTATAGAAAGAATGGCTTTACCTTGAGTTTCTTTAATATACCGAGTAACACCAGTAATAGTGCCACCCGTACCTACGCCTGAGACTAAAATATCAATAGCACCATCAGTATCATTCCAGATTTCAGGACCTGTAGTACGTTCATGAATCGCTGGATTAGCTGGATTTTTAAACTGTTGTAACAATACATAACGCTCTGGATCGAAGGCGGCAATTTCTTCGGCTTTAGCGATAGCACCACTCATACCTTTAGCGCCTTCGGTCAACACTAACTTGGCACCATAAGCAATCAGCAACTTGCGGCGCTCTAAACTCATGGTTTCAGGCATGGTTAAGGTTAAAGGTAAACCTCTAGCCGCTGCAACAAAGGCCAAAGCTATACCGGTATTGCCACTCGTAGGTTCTACCAATTCTTTGCCTGGCCCTAGCAAACCACGTTGCTCGGCATCCCAAATCATCGCGGCACCAATACGGCATTTAACGGAATAAGCTGGATTACGGCCTTCAATTTTTGCCAATATAGTGGCAGAACAGCCCTCGGAGATGCGGTTAAGTCGCACCAAAGGTGTGTTTCCTATGCTATGGGAATTATCTTGATACCAATGTGACATAACCGTCTCCTAATCATTTAATCGCTGATATTTAAATAACTGACGTTACGCAGTAACGTCGTTTTACTCTCGTTTGCCGCGCTGAGCACCGCAGGTTTTG
>CAIVGC010000350.1 GCA_903905335.1 uncultured Methylococcaceae bacterium | reverse complement strand
GTGCATGACTGTTCATAGAGCTATCAAGCCTGTATAAAAAACGTCCATGGCCGTGTAATACATTAAGAAACAAGCTCGTAGCCCTTCCATTAGCAGTCATAGACGTTCCATTAGCCGGCATGAGCTTTCCAAAAGTCGGCGTGAGTCTTCCAGTAAATGACCTGGTTTTGCTTTGCAATGAGCAGAACGATTTTATAAAACGGCTGTATAGCCCATAAAACCTGCCGACCTAGCCATTAACAAACAGCGAACAACGATAAAAATTCTTGCCAAGTTAAACAACGACTAGCCTATTTCGCTAGCTTAAAAGCTAGGGTGCAGAATGTGTTATCCCTGCACTAGGTCTGTCTATTCGTACTACTGACAGACTCAGTTAATAGAGATTTGTACGAAGTGTTATTTTCGTGCTTGTGCTTCTGTTTGAAGGAGGTTAAGTAAGCGTTTTGATTTCGCTCCATTCATTGATTCAACCATTGAAATTTAATGTATTCAACTGCAAGCAATTAAATACTCGGAAGGCTTAAGAATTTTAATCGGCAATAGTCTAAATATGTCACCAGCTTTGTTTAATAAACGCTGATCCTTTGTTATAAAATATTTCCCGCCACAATTTCGCTTTCAACGACATGAAACGCATCCTTTTTATGTTTTCCTCCAAGACAATTGCCTTGTAATATTTTTGTTGGAAAGTGACTTTATCTAAAACCAGTGCTTGCCACCAGTTAGTCTCTATTTGAGAAAATGATTTGAATAAGACGGTATTTAATTGACTGTTTAAAAGACTAAGAATTTCCATATTGATAGGGGTATGTATTAAAAAGCTTATAAAACATACATGAAAGACGTTCTCAGTAATAATAGATTTAGGTACGCGGGCAAACCTATTCAACGAAGTTACTATTGCTTATTACAAGACTATTTCTATGCTTTATGAGAAACTGCCGCTAGCTATGTTAATGCTCAACAATGTTGCCTTTATTGAGCAAGGTGGGATGAATTTACAGAATCTATGAATATACAAAATATAAAATCATTAAACGAAATTGTCTGCGGCATTGATTTTGGTACTTCAAATACGACGGTTGCTATTGCTAATAGTCTTGATGCCTCTATCACGATGGTGCCGGTAGAAGATCATCATGTAACCATCCCCTCGACTATCTTTTTTCAGTCAGAAAAGTCTAATGCTTTGTTTGGCCGTCAAGCTCTGAATGCTTATGTTGGCAGGGAAGAAGGGCGTTTTATGAGGAGTTTTAAACGCGTGCTGGGTACCTCGCTGATGAAGGAAGGCACGACTATCAGCGGCAGACAAACTCAATTTGAAGATATTATTGGGCCTTTTGTTAAGCATGTAAAAAACAAAGCTGAATTATTGGCTGATAAAGACATTAGTTCTGTAGTTGCTGGTAGACCGGTGCATTTTATTGATGGTAATGAAAAAGCCGATCAAATCGCAGAAAGTCAGCTCAAAAGCATTTTTTCAGCAGCGGGCTTTAAGGAAATTCGTTTTCAGTATGAGCCGATAGCCGCCGCTTTTGCTCACGAATTAGCGTTGGGTGATAAGGAACGATTAGCCGTTGTCATGGATATTGGCGGCGGTACTTCTGACTTTACCATTATGCGTTTATCTGGACGTTATATACAAAAGATCGATCGTCAGGATGATATTTTGGCTAATGCTGGGATCAGAATCGGTGGTAATGATTTTGATCGTGCTTTAAGCTTGGCGTGTTTTATGCCTTTGTTGGGTATGGGATCTTTGTGGGGAGCTAAGGGACTGGCTTTTCCCTTGACACCTTTTTTTGATTTAGCCGAGCTTAGTAAAATTCAGTGTATGTATACACGAAAATATAAACGTGATTTAAATGCACTTATTAGCCAATCTATCAATAAAACCCTAACCCAGCGTTTGCAGTTTATTGTAGAAGAAGAATTAGGTCATAGTTTAATGGCGTGCGTTGAAGATAGTAAAATCGATTTAAGTTCTAATGAACAGGCTATAGCAGACTTATGCTTTATTGAAAAAGGCTTGCAATCTGAGTGTAGCCGTAGTCAGTTTGAAGACAGTCTTTATGGAAATATGGTGAGTATTATGGAGACTATTAATAACTGTATTGCACAAGCGGGTATTACAGCCGATGCTATTGGACTGGTTATATTAACGGGTGGCGGTACGGCGATGCCTGTTATTCAGAAGTTGACTCGTCAGTTATTTCCACAGGCTGAGATAGCCGATGGCAATCGATTATCCAGTGTTGGCTTTGGTTTAGCTTGTGATGCTAAGCGCTATTATTTTAATTGAGCTATTAGGTAACGTCCTTAAGATAATCGAAGATAGTAAAAATGTGGAATGCTGAGTTTCAGTTATAGTCTTGTAAATATCGGTAACTGTTTTACTGCAAAGCCACCGATTACTTAAAGTAATGACTGTGTCCCTTAATATGGCTACCAATTTAAAGCGGGACAGCTTCAGCGCAGACGAAAGGTTCAGGGCGAAAGACTAAGCCTAGGAGGCTAGCAACTTAAGGCGTGACAGATATAGGCTTAACCCTTCGCCCTTAACCCTTTGTCTGCACTTAAGACCTTCTGTAGAGCGGTTGTATAGCAAACCACCTAACTTACTGCATTACACCACCAACTTAGGCACTGGCGCGCAAAAATCGGTAATGCCGCTTGGCGTTAT
>CAIVGC010000349.1 GCA_903905335.1 uncultured Methylococcaceae bacterium | reverse complement strand
TTAGGCAAAGTATCTTATAGCGCGTATTTAATCCACATGTTGATTTTGCTATGCCTTACCCCTTATCTATTAACTCGGCTAGAGCTATTTAGCACCAACCACCTCTGGCTTTGGCTGGGCGCTTGGTTGTTAACAGTTATAAGTGTTCAGCTACTCTCTTTGTTATCTTATTATTACATTGAAATACCCAGTATTAGCTTAGGGCGAAAGTTTATCAATGGCCTACAAAAAGCAGTCAATCTTAATAAATAATCAGCATCACTGAAGCTATTAGCGATTGGCTTTTGCTTCTTGCTCTTGATTTTGAAAGAAGTTGAGGCGATCGCTTAATATAGAAGATAACTGAAAGCTCAATCCTTTTGATTCTAAGGCTAAACGAATTTGATAAATAGCATCCCTAGTTTGCCCCATGGCAAAGTAATATTCCGCTAGATACCGATGAGATTCAGCAGGTTGATTATTTTTGTTATACGCTTCAGCCAACAATCCCCAATAAATGGTCATTTGTTGCTCCTCTGGACTTAAAGCGAGCAAGTATTTTCTGGCCAAATCGGCCTTATCTACTTTTAACAAGGCATTAATAAATTCTAGCTTAATAGCCGAATTATCTGGGAACTGTTCAGTTAGCTTTTGATAACGTAACACCGCCGTATTAAAATCTCTAGCGTCTAAAGCAGTCTTAGCAAGCGCAGAGGAATATTGTGGTTGCTCCGGATATTGTTTAGTTAAGCTTTGAAAAATTGTTTCTGCTTCTTTGAACTTTTCGGTCTTTAGCAAAAACATACCTAAACCATAAAGAGCAACTGTACGCTGCTCCGAAGTACCTTGGCTTAATCTGGAACGATAGTATTGTTCTAAATAAATAGGATCAGCTGTCGTTATAATACGAATCTTGGCTTTAGTTAACTGATAGGCCAACGAATCTGGATATTGTTTATAAGGATACGTCTCTGCACGTCCACGAGTATCTGAAATACGCGACTCAGTAACAGGGTGAGTCCTTAAAAACTCAGGTACACCCTGCCCTGCAAATCGAGTAGCTTGCTGAAGTCGCTCAAAAAAAGTCGGCATACTGCGTGGATCAAAATGCGTGGCCGCCAAGGTTTGCATTCCAACACGATCCGCTTCAGCTTCGTTCTCACGAGTAAAATTGATCTGAAATTGCACGCTACCACCCATTATCGCCATAATGGCTGCTTGCCCCATGGCTGCAGAACGTGTACCTAACAATATTGCGCCTAACATGCCCGCCGCAGTTGGAATAGATAATCGACTTGAAGCCTCGGCAGCTCTAAATAAATGTCGCTGGGTAATATGTGAAATTTCATGCGCAACAACTGATGCTAGCTCACTTTCAGCTTCCGTTATTAAAATTAATCCTGAGTTAACGCCAATATAACCACCGGGACCTGCAAAAGCGTTAATATCATTTTCCATGACCACAAAAAAATGAAACGGGTGACTAGGATTGTCACTATTAGCCGCTAATTTTCTCCCCATTGATTGAATATACTCTTGGATTTCCGCATCTTCATTAATAGTAATTTGTGAATGCAAGCTTCTAAAAAACTCTTCGCCAAACTCCTTTTCTTCAGCGGGAGATATTAAGGTACCTGAAGAATCGCCCATATCCGGCAATTCTATTTTATTAATCTCAACAGCGTGTGCTAACACAGGAAATAGAACAAGACTTATGGCCAAAATAATTGCAGAACGTTTAAACATGGGATCTCAGATTACTAGTGATAACTCAATATGCGTAGGATTAGTCATCCCGATGTGTGGTAGCCAAACTAAAAATCAACAGCTTACGAAACAAAAAAAACAAACATAACTTATTGATAGCGCTTGGAGGTTACTTATCGTATGTTATTATAAAACATCTCACATAAACCCTACCTAAGAATTGCCATCTTACGATGAAATTTGCTATACAGGTCAATTCCAGTCCTAGCCACTGTAACGCCGGACAGACCGCCTATCATTTTATTAAGACTGCTTTAGCACAAGGCCACGAAGTATTTCGGGTGTTTTTTTATCATGACGGCATCTATCATGCTTTCAAGCATATAACACCGCCTGATGATGAGCAGCAACTCACCAAACTATGGAGTGAGTTAGCTCAACAACATAATGTCGATTTAGTCGTGTGTATTTCTGCCGCACAACGACGCGGCTTACTGCATACTGATGAAGCAAGCAGGCAAAGTAAACAAGATAATGACTTAGCAACTGGTTTTCGTATTTCTGGCTTAGGCCAACTGGTTGAAG
>CAIVGC010000348.1 GCA_903905335.1 uncultured Methylococcaceae bacterium | reverse complement strand
GGCTGCAGCTGCATTAGCATTGGTTGAGGCGGGTGCCGATGGTGTTAAGGTCGGTATTGGTCCTGGCTCTATTTGTACTACTCGTATTGTAGCTGGCGTTGGTGTTCCTCAGATTACCGCAGTCAGTAATGTTGCTGATGCCTTGAAAGGTACGGGTGTGCCTTTGATTGCCGATGGTGGTATTCGTTATTCGGGTGATGTTGCTAAAGCCCTAGCTGCTGGTGCTCATGCTGTAATGTTGGGCGGTATGTTTGCTGGTACAGAAGAAGCGCCCGGTGAAGTTGAATTGTTCCAAGGACGATCTTATAAATCCTATCGTGGTATGGGCTCGCTAGGAGCTATGTCGCAACAACAAGGCTCTAGCGATCGTTATTTTCAAGAAGCAGATTCTGTAGAAAAGTTGGTGCCAGAAGGCATTGAAGGTCGAGTGCCTTATAAAGGCAGTTTGCTGGCTGTTGTTCATCAGTTATTGGGCGGTATCCGTGCCAGTATGGGTTATACAGGTAGTCAAACCATTGATATTTTGCATGAAAAAGCCCAATTCGTGCGTGTAACTAGCGCCGGTATGAGAGAAAGTCATGTACATGATGTGACGATTACTAAAGAAGCCCCTAATTATCGATCTGAATAATAAGAGTCAATTCATTAGAATTTCTCTAGTCATAGCAGCGAAATTATAAACAGCCTATTAATAATCCTTATCTGTAGTCTGCTCCTTAATGAGGAGCAGGTATGCAGCTATTAAAGATAACCACTAAAGAGTTTCATTGTGACGCAACAACTAGCCCCAAATATCCATACCCACAAAATCCTGATCTTAGATTTCGGATCACAATACACCCAGTTAATCGCCAGACGCATTCGTGAGATAGGCGTTTATTGCGAAATTTATTCTTGTGAATGCACTGAGGCCGAAGTCAAAGACTTTGCTCCTAATGGTATTATTTTGTCGGGTGGTCCAGATACCGTCACTAGCGGTGATACGCCACGAGCACCGCAAATCGTTTTTGAACTTGGCGTGCCTGTATTAGGTATTTGTTATGGTATGCAAACCATGACCGAGCAAATGGGCGGCAAAGTAGAAACCTCTGATCATAGAGAATTTGGTTATGCGCAAATTAGAGCGCGTGGACATTCCAAGTTATTGACAGAGATTGAAGATCATTTATCTCCAGAAGGTTACGGCTTACTGGATGTATGGATGAGTCACGGTGATAGAGTTGTTGAATTACCTCAAGGTTTTACGCTAATAGCCAGTTCTGATGGTGCGCCAATAGCCGGTATAGCCAATGAAGAAAAAGACTTCTATGCACTACAGTTTCATCCAGAAGTTACACATACCAAGCAAGGCGGACGCATATTATCACGTTTTATCTTAGATATATGTGGCTGTGAGGCGCTTTGGACGTCCAGTAATATCATTGAAGATAGTATTAAAGCAGTACAAGAAAAAGTCGGTACTGACCATGTGATTTTAGGTTTGTCGGGTGGCGTAGATTCATCAGTGGTTGCGGCTTTATTGCATAAAGCCATTAAAAATCAATTAACCTGTGTATTTGTTGATACCGGATTGCTGCGTTTACATGAAGGCGATCAAGTTATGGCGACTTTTGCTGAGCATATGGGCGTTAAAGTCATTAGAGTGAATGCAGAGCAGCGTTACCTAGATGCTTTAGATGGCATTGATGATCCTGAACACAAGCGCAAAATCATCGGCAATTTATTCATAGAAATCTTCGATGAAGAAGCGGCAAAAATTACCGATGCAAAATGGTTGGCGCAAGGCACTATTTATCCTGATGTGATTGAATCTGCTGGTTCTAAAAGCGGTAAGGCGCATTTAATTAAGTCGCATCATAATGTAGGCGGCTTGCCAGAAAACATGTTATTAAAGCTGGTAGAACCTTTGCGTGAGTTATTCAAAGATGAAGTCAGAAAATTAGGCTTAGAGTTAGGTTTACCAGCCGATATGGTTTTTCGTCACCCGTTTCCAGGCCCAGGTTTAGGTGTAAGAATCTTGGGTAAAGTTAAAAAGGAATATGCCGATTTACTAAGGCTAGCTGATGCGATATTTATCGAAGAATTATATCGCCACGATTTATATAACAAAGTCAGCCAAGCCTTTGCGGTATTTTTACCGGTTAAATCAGTTGGTGTTATGGGCGATGGCAGACGTTATGATTATGTGATTGCCATTCGTGCCGTTGAAACCATTGATTTTATGACTGCGCGTTGGGCACATTTGCCTTATGAATTTCTTGATTTAATATCACGTCGCATTATTAATGAAGTGCCGGGCATTTCTCGTGTGGCTTATGATATATCGGGAAAACCACCAGCTACCATAGAGTGGGAATAACGTAATCCGGTCCCAGTTCGGCGTAGTCACAAACAGACAGTACTACCTGATTATCCTGTGCCGAACTGGGGCCCAGCGTTCCCGCAAGATATCGTGTTCGATGTCTATAAAAAGCCTGACTCCATTACAAATACCAGCGTAATCTAGCTTGCTTGCTTGTGTTTTCGCGTGAAAGTGTGTGCTTTGACTGGGTTCCTCGTGCTTTCGCGTGAAAGTGTGTGCTTTGACTGGGTTCCTTGTGCTTTCGCGTGAAAGTGTGTGCTTTGACTGGGTTCCTTGTGCTTTCGCGTGAAAGTGTGT
>CAIVGC010000347.1 GCA_903905335.1 uncultured Methylococcaceae bacterium | reverse complement strand
TGATGTGGTGTTTATTGATCCACCTTTCGCAATGGATCTAGTCATACAGACCTGTTTATTACTGGAAGCAAAAAGCTGGCTAAGCAAGCATGCAAAAATCTATGTAGAAACAGAAAGTACGCTAACTTTAACCGGTATGCCGGAAAACTGGCGACTACTGAAAAGTAAAGTGGCGGGGGAAGTGGGTTATCATTTATTTGAGCGGATGGGCGAAGGGTAGCTATACTGAAAAGCTTAACTGTTGCCGATTTTTAAGAGAGCTAAGGTTGGGCGGCATGCTTTTCGCAACCCAACCTACCTTCAAGCTAAGCTTAATATTGGAGTGCGAAAAGGCAGCTCAACCTACCTCTAAAATTTATCCGCTTGAGCCTTGGCTTCACTACTTCCATTGATGTCACCCAAGAGCTCTCTTGCTCTGGCTACTAATAACCAGCTATGTTTTTTAAGAGCCGCATCATTAGTCGCCAGTAATAAAGCCTTTTTGGCTAAATCTTCCGCAAGCTTTGGTTTAGACTGTTTTAACCTAAGTACCGCCAATTTATAATACAAGGTCGCATTACGTGGTTCTATTCTAATGGCTCGTTCAATCGTAGTCGTTGCCGCCTCAATATCACCAGATTTACTACTCTGATTAGCAGCTGACGCTAAAGCATTAACAGCGGGTGATAATGGAGCAAAAGAATCCAAGGGTACAAACCTAGGCTGCTGCGTAGAAGAGGCTGCTGGAAACCCTATCGGTTCTTGTTTTAATGCCGGAATAGCTAAGTCTTCTACTGGGCGTTCGGCCCAATTTTCTGGTGCAGGCACATTAGCGGCTTGATCAGGCAATGTCTGCTCTTGCTTTGAAGATGCGGCGATCTGCTCTTGTTGCATCGTCGTTAACGGCTCTATCGGCATATCAATAGGAGGCGCGACCTGTTCAGATTCAGCAAGTGCCTTAGTCGTTAGCACCTCAGGGACTTCTTGTTTTACAACAGGTTGATCTATTTGCTTAGCGACCTTAGATTTAGACTTGGCTTTAACTACTTTGGGTGGCGGTTTACTATAAACCGCTGCACCACTGCCATAAACAGGCGCTGGCGGCTGTGTAGAAGCGCATCCGCCCATAAAAAGAGACAGAGAACCTATTATCAAAAATCGTTTTAACATGTCATCCCATTATTGATTATATAAAACGGTCTATTTAGGACACTCTAAAAAGGTATATCGTCATCAAAATCATCATAAGTCGGTGGTAATGGCGGCATATTGCTAGCATTACTAGTCGGCTTCGATGGTTGAGCAGGATAATCAGGTTTAGATGCAGGGGATGCAGAATAACCAGAAGGCGCTTGATCACCACCCATACTTGCAGTGCCGCCACTGCGAGAACCTAACATGTGCAATTCATCTGCCACTATTTCAGTGGTATAACGATCTAATCCCGCTTGATCTTGCCACTTACGAGTACGCAGATGACCTTCCACATAAACTTGACTGCCTTTTTTTAAATATTCGCCCGCAATTTCTGCTAAACGTCTAAAAAATACGACTCTATGCCATTCGGTAGATTCTTTTCTTTCACCGGTTTGTCTATCTTTCCAGCGCATGGAAGTTGCCAACGTTATATTAGCAACGGCATCGCCAGTTGGCATGTATTTCACCTCAGGATCTGCACCTAAGTTTCCGATTAATGTCACTTTATTAAGCATAGGTCTTCCTAAAAATAGTCTCTGTGTGACTCATATGCTAAGTCACACAATATTAAACTGGCTTTAAATTGGCACTCACATGAATCAGGCCACTTTAATTTATGATTTAACCGCGTAATGCGTTTCGATATAGCGCTGCACAATGTCCTGAAATTCTTCAGCAATTCTATCGCCTTTAAGGGTGACTGTTTTTTCACCATCTTCATAGACAGGTGCTACTGGCGTTTCACCGGTACCCGGCAAACTAATGCCGATATTAGCGCTTTTGCTTTCACCGGGGCCATTAACCACACAACCCATTACAGCAACTTCCATCGCTTCAACACCGGGATATTGCGTACGCCAAATTGGCATTTGATCGCGCAGATAGGTCTGGATATCCATAGCCAGTTTTTGAAAATAATCACTGGTGGTACGACCACAACCCGGGCAAGAAATAACCATAGGCGTAAAGGAACGAAAACCCATGGTTTGTAATATCTCTTGACCTACGATAACTTCTTGAGTTCTAGAAGCGCCAGGCTCGGGTGTTAAAGAAATACGAATAGTATCTCCTATGCCTTGTTGCATAAGCACTGAAAGTGCCGCAGCTGATGAAACTATACCTTTAGAACCTATACCCGCTTCAGTCAAGCCCAGATGCAAAGCATAATCACAACGGCTAGATAAGTCTTGATAAATATTAATCAACTCTTGTACGTTACTGATCTTGCATGAAAGTATAATTTTGTTTTTGGCTAAACCAATTTCTTCCGCTTTAGCTGCGCTTTCTAAAGCCGACAAAACAATGGCTTTACGAGTGATAGCAGGCAAAGATTCAGGATGCTGTAACAAGCGATTATCATCTAAAAGACGAGTTAATACCGCTTGATCTAAACTGCCGCCATTAACACCAATACGTACAGGCTTATCATATTGGCAAGCAAACTCTATCATTTGCTGAAATTGCGGATCACGACTTTTTCCACGACCGACATTACCTGGATTAATACGATACTTATCTAAGGCCGCCGCGCAATCGGGATATTTTTCTAATAATTTATGACCATTAAAATGAAAGTCACCGACTATCGGTACCGTGCAGCCTTGTTGATTTAATTTATTACGAATCTCTGCAACCGCTTTAGCAGCTTCTTCTGAATTGACCGTAATACGTACCATTTCAGAGCCCGCAGTCGCGAGTTCGATAATTTGATTGACAGTGGCAGATACATTAACCGTATCCGTGTTGGTCATAGACTGTACAACGATAGGAGCGCCGCCGCCGACCTTAACATCGCCGACTAAAACTTGATGAGTGATTTTTCTAAGGCTAATTGACATGGTCTGAATCTTTTAAAAAGTTGCAATTGCGAAAATTATACGCGATACCGTCTATTCAGCAGAATTAAATCGTGAGTTTAATAGACTCTAGGGCTGACTCTTCGCTCGCAGCCTGCATAGCTAGATTAATAGCCTGTACAGCTATCTGATTTAATTGCCCTACTCTATTATGTTCTTGACATAGTGCGCCTCTAAAACCTAGATAGTCAGCTTGATAAGTCATCAGCTCTGGTATGTCCATTAATCTCAAGGAACCTGCCAAACCGCATAGTAGTTGAAGTTCTTTAGCTTGATAGACAAATTGCACAATCTGTTGTGCCGTCATCACCTGGGTTAATGAACCTTGTTGTTTGTCCATGGTATCTAGCATCACACCAGCAAAGCCAGAAGATTTTAACGTTGCTATGATGGTCAAGTCGGGTTGAGCATCGGCAAATAACACGGCGATGAGTGCCTGTTTTTGTAACGCCACGCTACTTAGTTTTTTAAGCGTCCCTGCCCAATCGTCACCAGGAAAAAAACCAATTTTTATATAATCCACACCGGTTTCGGCCATTGTGTGCACGGCATTAAAAATCACTTCAGGTTGCATAGGCAAATCGCCTATGGTCGCGCTAACTGGCCTACGCCCTGCAATGACTGCAACTATTTGTTTAACATCGTCCAATTCTAATGCGCCTAAAGCACCTAAGGCCGGCTGCTTAAGATCAATAATATCAACCCCTGCATTTAATACCAACAAAGCTTCTGCGATACTATTTACACTAGCCAACATACCCGTCATGCGAGACTTCCTGCTTTATGTTGGGCTATTTTAGCCATCAACCACTCCCAGGCCTCCCATTCTTTGGGGCCTGCTGTTTTTTCTACAGCTATACGTAAGTAATCAATCTCGGCATCTATTTTTTCTATAGGTAACCACGCCAAGCGACTTATTAATATAGCGGCTTCCAAGACCGAATGTTGCGCACGATTAAAGCCCTTAAATGGCGCATGATTGACGCTATTTAGCGCCCTACAAACTATGCGAGGACGAAGACTATCGTCTTCTATACTGATGACTTCAAGCTCTGTATGAGCTAATGCGCAAGCTAACACCTGTCCGTTGATTTTTTCTGCCTTAGTGCATGGCCAATCACGCCGCCCGGTTAAACAACCGGCAAAAACACGGACATCATCACTGTAATTAAGTACTGCAACTTTAGTTTCAAGTAAATTATCAAGAGTCGTTGAAGGTTTAAATGGCAAGATAATGAAATAATCGCCCTCGATATGCACGCCCATAGGTGCAATATGTGTCACGCCTAAACTATTCTGCGTGGTCACTAAGGTTTCTTGAATCATTGTAGTTAATCTTTTAAATTAGCCGCGTGTAAACCACATTCTTTTTTAGAACCTGATTCCCACCACCAACGTCCAACTCTTTCATGCTGATTAGGTAACACCGCGCGTGTACAAGGCTCACAGCCTATACTGACATAACCTTTTTCATGCAATTCATTATAAGGTACTTGATAAGCTTCAATATAATCCCAGACTTGAGCTGAACTCCAGTTTAATAGGGGATTAAATTTAACGAGTGTTCGATCTGCACCAGAAAAGGCGCTGTCTATTTGTACCTCAGGAATATCTTGTCGCGTATCCAAACTTTGATCTTTACGCTGACCGGTAATCCAAGCATCAACTTGCGCCAACTTACGCTTTAAAGGCTCTACTTTGCGTATACCACAACATTGCTGATGTCCATCTTCATAAAAGCTAAACAAGCCTTTATCTTTTACAAAACTGTCCAGCACGTCTCTATCTGGCGTTAATAACTCAATGTCTATTTGGTAATGCTTGCGCACCTTTTCTATATAACGATAGGTTTCAGGATGCAAGCGTCCGGTATCTAAAGAAAACACGGATACGTTTTTGCTGATTTTTAAAGCCATATCAATCAGCACCACATCTTCCGCACCACTAAAGGAAATAGCGATATTATCAAATTGTTCTAAGGCTTTTTTTAAAATAGTGCGAGGATTTTTATCGGCTAATTCAGTTTGCAACGACTGTATATTGAACGAGGTCATGGGCTTGTTTGTTTTTATAAGTTATATGGAGTCGCTAAGGGTACGTAAATCACCTTAGTCGTGTAGATTGGATTGCATGCTTTTCGCAACCCAACTCATTCTCGGCATCAATGTTGGGTTAACGATAGAGCCGTTAGCCCAACCTACTGTAACCACTGTAACATTTACGCGAGCGCTTTGTCCCGTGTTAAGGTAGCCGATTTTAGTGCTGTGCAAAATATTCCGCCAAGAATTCATCAAAAGGAATTTGTGGTTTACTTTCTATATCGAACTGCTTAATCAATGACACCTTAGCTATTTCGTCAAACTGATCAGATAAAGCTTTATCTAATTGGTTATGCTTAAAATACTGTTCATGCTCCTTAGACTTAGTTAAAGCAAAGCGACTAAAAGGCTGTCCAGTTTGCGTCATGCCTTCTAATATTCTTGCTGAAGCCGTAAGCTGTGGATTATTGACTAAAACCATCTGCTGCTCTAGGGCTAGACTATAAGGCTTATCAACAGCCTCGTTATCGAGAATGCTACAAACGGGACGCATGGATTCTAAAATTTCCATAGCCCAATCATGTAAACCTATAGTTTGATCAGCTTTTTGCAGTTGCAAGCCAGGCTTTCTACCATGATTTGCGACTGCCAACTGATTAGCATTATTAATCTGATGATCTTGATCTGAATTACTGGGACTGTCTTTTAGTAAACAGGTCAATAACAGTGCCTCTATAAAACGAGCCTTGCCAATATCTATACCAATCGGATTAAACAAATCCAAATCTAAAGAACGCATCTCAATGTAACGCACACCTCGACGACTCAAAGCTAAAGTTGGCTTTTCACCAGAGCTAATGATTTGCTTAGGACGAATGGTGCTGTAGAACTCATTTTCAATTTGCAGAATATTACTATTAAGCTGACGATATTGACCATTCACCTGCACACCGATTTTTTCATAATCTGGATAGGGCGTAGCGATAGCATCACCTAAGCTTTTGACATAACCCGACAAGGAGTTGTAATCAATTTTTAGATCAGCCTGGTTTTTACTTTTATAACCTATATCACTCATACGTAATGAAGTTGCATAAGGATGATAAAGCGTACCGTTATCGAACTCTTCAAATTGCCGCATTAATTCTGGACGACTTTTAAAGAAGTTTTTACAAATGGCAGGAGACGCGCCAAATAAATACAGGATTAACCAACCTAAGTGCTGAAAGTTTCTGATTAAACCAAAGTAAGCTTCGGAGGTAAACGCTTCCAAACTAAGTTGACTAGACTCTTGTCGATGTAACTCCTGTAACAACGACTCAGGTACAGAGTAATTAAAATGAATACCTGCAATCGCCTGCATGGTTCTACCATAGCGATGCCATAAACCGTGCCGATAGACATGCTTCATACGCCCTATATTGGAAGTGCCATATTCAGCGATGGGTATGCTTTCATCACCACCGATACCACAAGGCATACTGGCATTCAGCAACATTTCATGATCTAAATGTTCATAAACATACTGATGTACCTGATGCAAGGTAGCTAATGTGTCTTGAATATCTACAAACGGAGGCGTAATCAGCTCAATCAATGCTTCTGAATAATCGGTCGTAATGGTCGGGTGCGTTAGCGCAGAACCTAAGGCTAAAGGATGTGGCGCTTGGGAAATTAGACCATCATTAGCAATACGAAGACTTTCTTTTTCTATGCCTTTAAGGCCGCCGCAAAGCAAGGCCTGCTGATCATTAGCTAAAATTTGTGCTAGGCGAGGCATAAACTGATTGTTAAATTGAGTCATAGAATGGGCGAGTGTTCCCTGCTGTCCTGTATAATCGCCGTATTATAGAGGGTTTACCTCATTGAAGAAATATTATCGTAGCGAGGCAGTAGTAGTGGACAAGAAGCCCCTAGAAATACTTAAGACTGTTTTTGGTTATGATAGTTTTCGTGGCCAACAACAAGAAATCATTCAGCAACTGTTAACTGGCCAAGATGCCCTAGTCTTAATGCCCACAGGCGGTGGTAAATCATTATGTTACCAAATCCCCTCTATCATCCTTCCCGGCGTAGGTATTGTTATATCCCCGCTGATTGCTTTAATGCAAGATCAGGTCAGTGCCTTGCTACAACTGGGGGTTAAAGCGGCTTTTTTAAATTCTACCCTTTCATCAGAAGCAACCAGACGAATTGAACAACAACTGCTTAATAATGAACTTGATTTACTGTATATCGCCCCTGAAAGATTAACAGCAGCACGCACCGCCGCCTTATTTTCTCGCATACAGATTGCTTTGTTTGCCATTGATGAAGCACATTGTGTGTCGCAATGGGGACATGATTTTAGGAGCGATTATTTACAGCTCTCAATGCTGCATGAACAATATCCTAGCATTCCACGAATTGCCTTAACGGCCACTGCTGACGAAAAAACTCGCCAAGAAATTATTCTGCGTCTACAACTGGAACAAGCTCCTCTTTATCTTAGTGGTTTTGACCGCCCCAACATTCGTTACCGCATCGTTCAGAAACAAAATGCAAGGCAGCAGTTAATCGCCTTTATTCAAGCCGAACATAGCGGCGATGCCGGTATCG
>CAIVGC010000346.1 GCA_903905335.1 uncultured Methylococcaceae bacterium | reverse complement strand
CCATTACACCTAAAGCAGCCCATCCGAAGAATACGAAACCGTAGTGTAAAGGAGCAACAAACAACTCTTCCATAAACCAGAATGTATGACCCCATTCATTTAAGCCAACATTTGGCAATATCATGAAAGGACCAACAACTGCTACCAAATACTGAAGAGACAAACCTTTTTGATAGGTTGGCAATCTTGTTTTAGCGTATAAGAAACATGCGCCGCCAGTAATGATATAGATAGGATAGCTCAAGTAAAATTCGATGATGTGACTTGGTGTAAAGTCAGTATCACGAACGATAGTTTGATGCCAAGTGCCATCTTGTTCAGTGAAGTAGCTAGCGCCATAATAAATAGCCCATGCGTACATTACTAACCAAGTCCAATGTGTAAAATGTCTTCTCAACTCTTCTCTAGGAGTGATTGACATAACTTTACGATCACGTGATTTCCAAAGGTAACCCCACAGAATACCTGCAGTAGAAACTTCTAAAACGAACTCGATATATAGGAAGTTCATCCAATATGTTTCGAATTCAGGTGCAAATGAATCTAGACCAGCTGACCAGCCATAAACGCCTTCGTACCAACGTACCCAACCGTAAAACAAGATATAGACCAAAGAGCCTAATACCATATTTCTTACATTTAACAGCGGTGCTTCCGCAGCATCAGTTTTCACTGATTCAGTTGTAGCTGCCATTTCTACCTCCTAAAAATTAACAAATCCCCAGTCTAATGACCAAGGCTCTATAGTATATTTCCATTTTCTCATTTATTCTTGCTAAACAAGAAGTCAATGCCACCAAGTCAATTTAGTGAGGTATCAGTCTACCAGTTCAATCATCCTTGTCAAGTCAAAAACTAATTGAAATTATATTCTTATTAGATTCATTAAATAAAAAACACTTAAGCTATTTAAATTCAATTCAATATTAATACCTTATAGTCAAATACTTAGATTATTTATAGAGTACTCCGATTACTAATTACTCACTTTATTTAAATATCTTAGACCCTACATTGACACCTTACACCACAGTTTTACAATAAACTATGTGTCTGTCTGTTCATATTTACGTCTATTAGCGTCATCACGCGCATCATTGATCTCCCTCATTACACTATTTACATCTGCACGCTTTTCGCTCTGCTTATAGATTCCTGTCAACAAGTAATCGGGCTTTAAATTGCCACTTTCGTATACCTTCCAAATCTCTTTACCATAATTAGTTACTAGTAACTCAGGCGCAAATCGCCCGAAGTATCGCGATAAATTACTTACGTCGCGCTCCAACAAACCTGATGCATTATTATTAGCTGAGGCATCTACTGCTTGTGGCAAATCAATTATTACTGGCCCACTTGAATCGATTAATATATTAAATTCAGACAAATCACCATGTACAATACCAGCGCACAGCATTCTAACAACTTCTTTTATTAGAATACCGTGGTATTCAATAGCTAATTCTTTAGAAAAAGTTAAATCGTCAAGTCTTGGCGCTGCGGCACCCTGCTCATCAACAACTAACTCCATAAGCAAGACTCCTTCAACAAAATTATATGGCCGTGGTACACGTACACCAACTGCTGATAGTTTATATAAAGCGTCAACCTCTGCATTTTGCCACACTTCTTCTTGTTGCTTTCGGCCAAAACTACTATTCTTTTCCATAGCTCTTGCTTGGCGGCTATTACGAACTTTCCTACCTTCTTGATACAGCGCTTGTTTATGAAAACCTCGCTTATTAGCTTCCTTATATACTTTGGCACAACGAATTTCGCCCTCTGACAGAACTACATAAACAGCAGCCTCTTTACCGCTCTTTAGAGGACGAATCACTTTCTCAACCAGCCCGTCACGCACTAGCGCTTCTAGACTTTTTGGTGTTTTCATTTATTACCTCTTTTGTACTTTAAATATATAGTTACATTTATTATATGAATTAATTTATTGAGCCATTATCACTGATTAAGTAGCCCTATAAGTAATTAACTAAATCTCATAAACATGATTTAAAATTTGCTATCAACCCCATTCCAGCAGCTCGGCCTAGCGCAAGACAAGCTGTTATTAAATAACCACCTGTTGGAGCCTCCCAATCTAGCATTTCACCTGTACAAAATACTCCAGGCTTGTTTATTATCATAAAATTGTCATCTAGCCCTGCAAATTTAACTCCACCTGCTGAGCTAATAGCTTCTGCAATAGGCCTTGCCGCAACCAATCTAATTGGCAGCGACTTTATTAATACACATAGATGCTCAGTATTACTAAAGCATGTTATAGGGCCGGCCTCTCTTAATAGACCTGCTTTAAGACCATCAATGCCTAATTGCTTACGT
This sequence comes from uncultured Methylococcaceae bacterium, assembly GCA_903905335.1. Taxonomy (GTDB): domain Bacteria; phylum Pseudomonadota; class Gammaproteobacteria; order Methylococcales; family Methylomonadaceae; genus Methylobacter_C. The sequence goes on along the minus strand of CAIVGC010000346.1, from coordinate 1,295 downwards.
AAATGATTTGCCATTGATTGCTTTCCACGGCCTTTATTTAATTTATTAATTGCTGTCTCTTTATTTATATTCGGAATTAAATCCAAATAAATCATGGCATATCCGTTTACAGCAATTTCATCGCGAATTAATGCCGATAAAGTATAAATCACTCCTCCCTCTAAACCATACTCAGTTACAAGTAACTCACCTTTATTGCAAACATCTACTTCATCCTTGTTTCTGAATGAAATACAGACTGACTTTAATGGCTGCCCAGAATAACGCGCACTAAAACCATCACTCCATATTGTATCAAAACCACAGTTAGATGGTCTTAGTGGCGCTATTGAAACGTTCTTTTTTTCTAATATTGATACCCAGCTTCCAGTAGATCCAAGTTGAGGCCAACTTGCGCCACCTAGCGCCAATATAACGGCATCTACATTTACAGCGATTCTTTGCCCGTTTACATTAAATAATAACTCATAATCATTTCCTTCATTCCACCCTAGCCATTGGTGATGCATATGAAAGCTAACTCCGGCAAACCGCAATCTATGCAGCCATTTGCGCAATAGAGGTGCGGCCTTCATATCTGATGGAAATATTCTACCTGATGAACCTACGAATGTATCAACACCCAACTCAAGCAGCCACTGCTTTAATTCTACTGGAGAAAATTTTTCAATTACGGCCTTCATTTGACTCATTCGATTACCAAATTTTGTAATAAATACTTCACTTGGCTCATCGTTTGATATATTCATTCCTCCTTTTCCAGCCATAAGAAATTTTCTTCCTACAGATGGCATTGCTTCATATAGATCAACTTTAAAGCCCGCTTTAATCAATACTTCTGCAGCCATTAACCCAGATGGACCTCCGCCGATTATTGCCACAGAAAAATCTTGTCTTTTTTTAGTTGATATCAAATATTCACTACAGATTTCTCTTCTCCAAATTGTTATTCAAATTTAAGCACATAGATTAGTTAAATTAAGCTCATGCTAACTATAGTTTTCAAGAATAGCCATGTATTTGCCATTATATAAATATCATTTAACCCCTTACTACCAAGATCAAATTGCATTACTTTACAATAAATTTCGCTTAAGCTTTATTTAACTCAGCAGGGCTTTTTTTAGGCAAAAAAAAACCCAAGCTACATAGCGTGGGTTTTAATATTAAGAGCTTGGCAATTCCCTACTTTCGCATGGCAAACTGCCACACTATCATCGGCGCTAAATGGTTTCACTTCCGAGTTCGAGATGGGATCGGGTGGTTCACATTCGCTATGGTCACCAAGCAAACTG
>CAIVGC010000345.1 GCA_903905335.1 uncultured Methylococcaceae bacterium | reverse complement strand
GTTGTTAGCAAGAGTCTTAGGGTCTAGAACATTTATGCAAGGTGTTGCTTTACGTAGAGAGATTGAAGAACTACTCGCCCAACCTGAGCCATTTATGTTAAAAAATAGGCAATTGACTGGCTCACTTATCTCTTATGATGAGATGTATAAGAAAGGCTATGCACAAGCAAAAATTGATTTAAAACCTGAGCCTTTAAGTGACGGCACTACTGCTGACATGTGGCATGCTAATAAAAAAGCAACACACGCTGACAGCTATTGGGCTGGTGTTTCCGATGCAGAAAAAGCACACAAAATTGGATAAATTATGAAACTAGCAATGACAATAAGAGAGGCATCTGATGCTTTATCGTTAGGTGAAACAACGATAAGAAAGATGATTAGCTTGGGGCAATTCCCTCAACCTTACAGAATAGGAAACGCTGTAAGGTTAAGAGTGAGTGACATAATGGAATGGCAGGAGAATATAAAGACCCATCCCATAGAAAAGAAGAAGATGGGTAGACCAAGATTGGCGATTTAACCTAAAAGTTTAGCCAGTTCATCTGCTTTAAAGTGCGTATATCTAGCCAACATCTGCATAGACTTATGGCCCGTTATACTTTTTACTTGCATCACATCAAGACCTTTCTCAAATAGCCGGCTAGTGGCTTCGTGGCGTAAGTCATGAAACACCAGGTCGTTAATTTGCAAGCTATCGCATAGCCTACCGAATTGCTTAGTATAACAATTTGGTTTAAATTCCCAAAGAGAGCCATCTAAACGCAAGGGCAGGGTACTTATCGCCTCTAATGCTCGTTTCGATAAAGGCACAGAGCGAGACGAACCGTTCTTAGTATCTGGTAAGTGGGCAACACGGCCATTTATCCATGAGCGCTTAAGGATATAGATTTCACCGCGTCGCATTGCTGTCTCTATCGCTAGAATTATCAATGCTTTTAGTTCTAAGTTAGCCGCCTTTAACAGTGCATCCTCCTCGCCATCATATAAGCGCCTATCACGTCCAGCATCGGCTTTAGGTTTTCTAATTAGAGATACTGGGTTAGTCAGTGGAAAACCCCATTCCTTGATAGCAATGGTAAAAACATGTGATAACAAGGCTAGGTCTTTTTTTACTGTTGAGCCGCTTAATCCTGATGCAATTCGTGCATCACGCCATAAAGCCACGTCAGTTTGCTTAATCGTGCCGATAGCTTTCTTGGCTAGGGCTTCTCTCTGCCAAAACTTGCACCGACCTAAATCACGCTCCGCACCTTTCTTAAAGGGTATAATCTCAACAGCATAGCGACATAGGCACTCAAACAGGGTTGTCGTTAAGGTTTCTCGATTATCAATATAAGTACCCACGCCCATGCCGGACTCAATGACAAGCGCCCACCGCTCACCTTCGCCCTTCGTGTTGAAGGTGCGAGAAATTGAAGCATGACCTTTTCGCCTAATCTGAACTAACCAGCCGTTCTTTCGCTGTATGTACGTTGCCATAATTATGATTAAATTTTTATCGTTAAGACAATAATAAAGTCGATTTTAAAAGTAGTCCATTTTTATCAGTGCATCTGGATTGCATCAAAGGCAGTGGGAATAGATTTTTTGGCACAAAAAAAGGACTTGATAAAGTTATCTAAGTCCTTGTTTCGTATTGCTTAATATATGGTGGCGATAGGTGGATTTGAACCACCGACCCCGGGGTTATGAATCCCTTTCAGACCCCTATTTTACGTGGCCTTAAGTCGCTAACTAATTGTTTTATTTGAAATTATATATTATGTATCGGCATAGCGCATCACCTGTTTGATGCACTCATTGCATCTGGATTGCATCAACTCACCAACAATTTAGCCTCTGCCATTCGCCTAGTTTGCAATCCAGCCAAAACCTTTCCACCAGCTCGACAGAATAATTGTATCTCACTTGCAGCCGCTACCCAATCACCCGCATCAACTAATGGTTTAAGTGAATGACCG
>CAIVGC010000344.1 GCA_903905335.1 uncultured Methylococcaceae bacterium | reverse complement strand
TTAACGCTTGCCCAAGAAACTTTTGATTTAAAGCGTTCAAGCCAAGATACCTTAACAGCAAAACATGAGCAATTGCAGGTTCAAGAACACGCATTGCAAAGTGAAAATACAGCGACAACCTTAATCTGGCATAACGCTCTACAAGACAGTTCGTTTGCTGATGTTAAAGCCTTTCAAGATGCACTGTTATCAGAGGCTGATCAACAAGCGCTTAAAAATAAAATTGACTCCTTTCGTACCGAATTAAGTGTTTTAAAAGGCAGTGTGCAACAGCTTAAAGCAGATCTTGCTACAAAGGCTTTGCCGGATTTAATCAAGCTAGAGCAAGAGTTAACTGATAAAACTGCCGAATTTAAGATAGTCGATGAAACTTGGCGAAAAATTGAAGAACGTAATAATCTTCTAATCAATATTAAAGCGCAATTAAATCAGATTCGAATAAAAACGGCCGATCTTGAAGCACAGTATCAAATATTTGGTACGTTAAGTGATGTGGCCAATGGCAGTTCGGGTAAACGTATTAGCCTACAACGCTTTGTCTTAAGTGTATTGCTTGATGATGTACTGATTCAGGCCTCCCAACGCTTGCACATTATGAGCAAAGGTCGCTACCGCTTACTGCGTAAAATAGATCCCATCGGTGGCAACTCAGCAGCTGGCTTAGATTTAGAAGTTGAAGATAATTACACAGACAAAACACGCTCAGTCGCTACGCTTTCCGGTGGTGAATCGTTTATGGCTGCTTTATCATTAGCCTTAGGTTTATCAGATGTGGTACAGGCATACGCCGGTGGCATTAAACTAGATACCTTATTTATTGATGAAGGTTTTGGTAGTCTGGATCCTGAATCTTTAGATTTAGCTATAAAAACACTAATAGATCTTCAATCCAGTGGCCGCATGATCGGCATTATTTCTCATGTAACCGAATTAAAAGAACAAATGGCGCTACGCATTGATGTTAAAAGCAGCAGAGAGGGCAGTTCTATTACCACCGTAAGCTCTAGATAATTTAACGAATTGAAAAGTATGAAGGTGTGGTTTTGATTTGTAGGGAAGGAGATTTGGTAATCTAAGACGATTAAATTCATGTTAGATTGCAATTACAAAATCAGAACTATTAAGTAAGTTGCCTACGCTTCATTATCTAAGAAGTAATGTATTTGCATCGATGGTTGTTATTTTATAATAAGAAAAATCGTTTGGATTCTAGCTTTTTAGAAAAATAAAAGACTTATACTCTGAGATATTTAGGGGTGTGATTTTATTTTGGTGTGCTTTTGATTTAGACAAAGTTGTTATGAAAGTGTCACGGTAGTAGGTGCTGTGAAAAACTTTTCTATCATTTTATTTCTGTTTAAATGAAAAAAGCTGTGATTGCTTAATCACAGCTTCTCGTTTATGTCCTTTAAAAAAGAAGAAAGGGCTTTGATACCCTTCCTTTTTCTAGTTAAAGACCATTATCAACAATTAAAGATGTTCCTGTTGTTATGCCATTTAAGACATAACCTTTTGACACTTCTACATTGTATCCAACACGTATTGCTTTTGTTAAGCCACTCCAATTACCCTTCCAAGTAATGGCAGTACATGCAGGCACAGTGACAACAGTTTTTCCAATTGTTACGCTAGGCCCATTAACGGCAGTCACATTCGCTACAATACTAGCCGCTGTTGTTGATCCTGCCGGAGCAGTACAAGATCCAGCTGGTGCTGGTGCAGGAGCAGGTGCAGGAGCAGGTGCAGGAGCAGGTGCAGGAGCAGGTTTAGGGGCTATAGTGATTGTGCTAGTTGTAATGCTGTATGAATTATTTTTAGCATCCGCTACAGAAATAGCCAACTTAAATGTTCCACTTGCCGTAGGTGTTCCAGATATTTTCGTTCCGTTAAATATGATGCCTGCTGGCAAACCTGAAACAGCAATTGTGTATGGAGTCCAGCCACCTGTGGGTGCAATTGTTACCCCGGGATATAAGGTCCCAACCGTGCCTTGGGTAAATGTTGGAGTCGCTAAGGTTAAGGGATTCCAAGCAGACATAGTTGTTGCTAAGCATTGAAAGTTTGCCGCGTCAGTTGCACCCGAATAAGTAACCAATTCCTTTGCAGCTAGAGCATTTAGGCCTGGTGCAAAACTAACCGTTGCAGGGGCATAAACATTAGCTCCACCAACATTCAAGTTGCTCCCAGTTACAGAGGTAATTGCAATTGCAGTTCCAGAACAAGCAATAGATTGTGAAATAACGTTCATTGATGTAGAAACTGATTGACTAGAGCCTACGCTATCAGTTGCAGTAAATGTTATAGGAAATGAACCAGGAACCCTAGGAGTTCCAGAGATTAAACCCTTAGTAGTAAGAGTAACGCCCGCTGGTAAAGTGCCCTTAGTTATCGCATAGGTAAATGGTGCATCACCACCGGTTGCAGCTAATTGATAGCTCATAAGGGTTGCATCTTTCGTATCAGGAATAACTGCATTGAATACAATCGCAGGATCAGTAATCGTGATAGGAGTGATTGCAGAAACATTCAAGTTATTTACTGCATCAGTTGCGGTTATATGCACTTGGAATGTTCCTAGTTGTGCAGGTCTTCCAGACACTACACTGACACCGTCAAATGTTAGTCCTGCTGGCAAACCAGTTACAGTAACGTTGACAGTATCACCAGCATTTCCAGCGGTTGCATTAATATTTTGAGAATATGCAACACCAGCAACACCATCGGTCAATGAGTTTGTCAGGGTTGGAGCAACAGCAACAACCGCTTGCGGAACTTGACCATCCAAGTTTACCCCAGCCATTTGAGCAACCAAGAATTTACCAACCGTTGCAGGAGGCGTGGCAGCGCCTGAGGTATCAGGGGCGGTAATAGCTTCGTGTGTTGCTGGATCAAATGCACCGGTGTATTCGTAAAACTCAAAACGATAAACAACCGATTTGTAGCCAGGGTCAGGCTTTACACCTGATAAATCAATGCCGCCAGCAGCAGGGTTGCCTTTATCAGTTTGTAGCCTTTGCCATTCAACTTGAACATTGGTGTTTGCTTTATTAATGACAGCATTTCCAGCAACCAAATCTTCTACAGCAACATTATAACCAGCGCCAGTCGCAGTAACTTTTACCCATTTAGGCTCGCCAAATTCCCATGGATCTGGTTTAGGTGGAGGAGCAATGTGCACTGCAACTACAGCAGGAGCTGCAACAACTTCGGGTACTGCGGGAACATTGCCGACAGCTGGTTGAGCCGCAACAGCCACAACAGCAGGCGTTACGTTCCAAACTGCAGCAGGCACGTTTGAAATAATGCCCGTTAAAACACCCGGAGTTGGTGTTTCGAGCATCCAAAGATACTCAACACTCGTTGCTGCTTTATAGGATGATACACCATAGTGGTCACAAGGGTAGTTAGGGCCAAACAGAGGCGTACCGCCTGGCCAGCATGAGTCAGTAGGAGCAACAGGTAAAGTTCCTGACGGAGTACCTGCTGACCATCTGTTATTTACGCTGTCGTAAGCCGCCTCATAAATTACATCGACATAAACGCCGTTTGCATCTGAGCCATTCATGGCTTTTGGTGGGTTGTAACGAACCATATTAGGCCAACGGTTGGCCGCTCCAAACATAGATGAAATGTCAGTATCTTGAATGCCATGTAAACGAATATGAAATCCGTGAGCGGGAGTCCCTGTATCATTTACAACATCAAAGTTTTCAACAGGGCCAAATGTTGCTGCATTTGATGACAATGATGCCATCATTAAACCTGTAGCTAGCAGGAGTTTTATATAGTTTTCTTTCATTATAAAAGCTCTCTTAGTTAAAAAAATAATTACAAATGGCAAGTTGATCTTGTGTAACAAATATTCTAAATAAATATTTTATTATTGCCTGATGCTTTTTGGGTTTTTCTTTTTAAATTATGGGCTTAATAAAACGATCTGGCTTAAGCTCGTATCACAATAAATTTTTTACTGGTAAAGTTTATTACGCCAAGTTAAATTGAACCTTAAAATCTAGGTACTAAATTTATTAATCTTAAATAGGATTGGATAGCCATGCGTCTTTTACTCATTGAAGATAATTACGATTTAGTTAGTATTTTAAAAAAAGATTTAGAAAAGTCTGGCTATACCGTAGATGTTGCCTATGACGGTATAGAAGGTGAATACATGGGGAATGAAGGTATTTATGAATTCGTCATATTGGATTTAGGTTTACCAAAACGAAACGGTATCACCGTTTTGCAAAACTGGCGCTCTAATCAAAATCATGTTCCGGTACTTATTCTTACTGCACGAGATGCTTGGCATGAAAAAGTAGATGGCTTTAAAGCAGGCGCCGATGATTATCTTGCTAAGCCTTTTCACACAGAAGAGTTATTGGCTCGCATCAGTGCCATAATCCACCGCTCCCATCAGAATCAAACCCGCAGCTGTAAAATAGGCGATTTGATTTTGGACGAAGATCGTCAAAGAATAACTTTAAAAACAGGTGTTATTCACGAATTAACGGGCACCGAATTTAAATTGCTACGTTTTTTTATGTTGCATCCGGGGCAAATCTTAAGCAAAGCAACATTGCTTGAACAAATCTATGATCTTGATATTGAAAATGACAGTAATGTGATTGAAGTTTACATCAACCATTTGCGCCGAATTGTCGGTAAGCAATGCATTGAAACCCGACGTGGGC
>CAIVGC010000343.1 GCA_903905335.1 uncultured Methylococcaceae bacterium | reverse complement strand
GCTGGCGGTTTTAAATAAGATTGATTTACCTCAAGCAGAGCCTGAACGAGTGATTCAGGAAATTGAAGACATTATTGGTCTAGATGCACAAAATGCTATACATGTTAGTGCTAAAACAGGGCTGGGTGTTGAAGATGTTTTAGAAGCTTTAGTGACTCATTTATCTCCACCTCAAGGTGATGTTGATGCGCCTTTGCAAGCTTTAATTATTGACTCTTGGTTTGATAGTTATTTGGGCGTGGTGTCGTTAGTCAGAATTATGCACGGCAGTATTCGCAAAAAACAAAAGATTACTATTATGTCCACCGGCAAATCATTCATTGCCGAAAAAGTTGGGGTTTTTACACCTAAACGTTTAGAAAAAGATATTTTAAATACTGGTGAAGTGGGTTATGTCGTAGCCGGCATTAAAGATATTTTCGGTGCTCCAGTCGGCGATACCATCACTTGGACAGATAAACCAGCAACAGAACAGCTTACCGGCTTCCAGCGTGTGCAACCCCGTGTTTTTGCTGGCTTGTATCCTGTTAGTTCCGATGATTACGAAGATTTAAGAGAAGCGCTTAATAAATTAAATCTTAATGATGCGGCCTTACAATTTGAACCAGAAACCTCGCAGGCTTTAGGTTTTGGTTTTCGTTGCGGTTTTCTCGGCATGTTGCACATGGAAATTGTGCAAGAGCGTTTAGAAAGAGAATATGACGTTGATTTGATTACAACAGCGCCTACGGTTGTTTATGAGGTCATTACACAAACCGATCAAATTTTAATGGTTGATAACCCAGCAAAATTACCTGACGGTGGTATTGTTAAAGAAATTCGCGAACCCATCATACGAGCCAATATTTTAGTGCCCCAAATTTATTTGGGCGCTGTTATTTCTTTGTGTATTGAGAAACGCGGCGTACAAAAAGATATGCAGTATGTGGGCAGACAAGTGTCCTTGCATTATGAAATGCCCTTAAGTGAAGTGGTGCTAGATTTCTTTGATCGATTAAAATCAGTGAGTCGTGGCTTTGCTTCCTTTGATTATGAGTTTTTGCGTTTTCAACCGGCAGACTTGGTGAAATTGGATGTACTCATTAACGCTGAAAAAGTCGATGCTTTATCCATTATTGTACATAGAGATTTAAGCAATAATCGGGGACGTGATTTAGTCGAAAAAATGAAAGATCTGATTCCAAGGCAAATGTATGAAGTGGCTATACAAGCGGCTATCGGTTCTAAAGTGATCGCTAGATCTACTGTTAAAGCCATGCGCAAGAATGTCATTGCTAAATGTTATGGTGGCGATATCAGTCGTAAGAAGAAATTGTTAGAAAAACAGAAAGCCGGTAAAAAACGTATGAAGCAGGTGGGTAATATTGAAATACCTCAAGAAGCGTTTTTGGCGGTTTTACAACTTAATAAAGATTAAAGCTTCAGTAAAGTACAGGATCGTGATCTTACTGCCCAATAACTCCAAACATTAGCAATCATTAGATTGCCTCAACATTCTAAATATATTATGGATTTTGATTTTTCGTTTTATTTGTTACTAGCAACTGTTATCACAGGAATTATCTGGGGCAGTTATTTATTATTTCTTAAATCGCAAGGTCAGGTCTTCGATGTGAAAAATGAACCCGTATTAGTTGAATATGCACGTTCATTTTTTCCGATCGTGTTGATCGTGTTGATGTTGAGATCTTTTATCGCTGAGCCTTTTCGTATTCCTTCAGGTTCGATGATGCCTACTTTATTAGTTGGTGATTTTATTCTGGTTAATAAATTTACTTACGGCTTTAGATTACCAGTCATCAATAAAAAAATAATAGCGATGAACGAACCGCAGCGCGGCGATATCGTTGTGTTTCGATTTCCTAAAGAACCTTCGATAGATTATATTAAACGTGTCATTGGTTTGCCTGGTGATAAGGTGGTTTATAAAAATAAACAACTGACGGTTAATGACGTGCCTGTTAAACAAGTTTCAATGGGTCGTTATCAAGGTGTCGGGCAAGGTGAAGATATGACCGGTGCAGAGGAATTGCTTGAAGATTTAACTGGAATTGAACACAGTATTTTGATTAGAAATGGTGTTTCTAGTGTAGAGTTTTCGCACGTGGTTCCAGAGGGCAGTTATTTTGTTATGGGCGATAACAGAGATAACAGCAATGATAGTCGTTACTGGGGTTATGTGCCTGAGACTAACTTGGTCGGCAAAGCATTCTTTATTTGGATGAGTTGGGATTGGCAAGATAAAGGCGTGGGTATTAATCGTATAGGTACAGTATTGAAGTGATGGTGCGGTCCATCATCATTTACGTTGATTGCTAAGTAATTAAGGCAAGTTTTAGGTAGTAAGGGAGTGCAAGTCTAGGCTTGTACTTCACTATCATGGTTAAAATACCTGTAAGCTTTAGTGTTTTTGGTTCTAAGTCAACATAGTGGGTAAACCATCATTACGGCAAGGACTGCCAGAAATTAGTTGCCATGGATGGTAAAGTCGCATCATTATAAGTTTCATGATAGCACTCCATCATTCGATGCCTACATTCATGTGCTCTGAATCTCGACAATCCATGCCGGGATGGCGAGTGGGGTTTTTCAGGTACTTATAAGAGTTGTATTTGTCGGTCTTATTTTTATTTACTCACTCACTCTAATTCACATAGAGCCGTTTTTTTACTTATCATTAAGATATGATGAAACTAAATAATGCCCGTCAACTTGGATTTTGGAGATTTCATGAGTTTGTCGTCTAAAAATCAACAAGGATTCTCTTTTATCCCTTTAGTTTTTACAGTGACACTATTGTTTATTGTTATATCCTTAGCCTTTAAAATTGCGCCTGTTTATCTTAATCATAGCAAAGTAGTGTCTATGCTAGAGCAACTTAAGCAGGAAGTTCATGGTGAGAAGAAAAATGCGTCTGAAATTAAAGCGAGCTTAGTTAAACGCATTAATATTAATAATATTGACGATATTACCCAAGATGATATTAGTTTTAACAAACAAGGGAATGATTTTAAAGTGCTCATTAATTATGAAGTGGTAAAGAAACTTTTCGGCAATTTGAGTGTGTTAATTGAATTTAATGATGAGATTGAATTGGGGGGAGAGTGATAAAAAAGCCCGATGCATTATGTAAGAAATTAGGTTTGAGCTTTAATGACCCCAAAATTTTTAATATAGCTTTAACTCATCGTAGCGCAAGTTCAACAAATAATGAACGCTTAGAGTTTTTGGGCGATTCTATTTTAGGTTTCGTGATCGCACAAAAGTTGTTTGAGTTATTTCCAGAAGCACCTGAAGGGGTTTTAAGTCGACTTCGAGCCAGCTTAGTTAATCAGGGATCTTTAGCCGAAATGGCTAGAAAGCATCAAGTAGGTGATTATTTATTATTGGGTTCTGGTGAATTAAAAAGTGGTGGTTTTCGCCGTGATTCAATTTTGTCCGATGCCATGGAAGCCATTATGGGTGCCTTGTTTAAAGATCAAGGTATAGTGATTTGTCAGCAATGGATAGAACAGTTATTTGCAGAACAACTAGCAAACTTATCGTTGGAAAATTGGCAAAAAGATCCAAAAACTCAATTGCAAGAATTAATGCAATCCAAGAAACAGAGCTTGCCAGACTATACCTTGATAACCATGTCAGGTTTAGCTCATGAACAAATGTTTAAGGTTAAATGTACCATTTCTTTGGTTAAAGAAGAGTGCATAGGAACCGGCATCTCCAGAAAACGAGCTGAACAATCAGCGGCAGAACTTATGCTCCAACTATTAAATAAGGAAAATAAATGAATTGTGGTTTTATAGCGCTGATAGGGCGTCCCAATGTCGGTAAGTCAACGTTGATGAATCATTTACTGAAACAAAAAATCAGCATTACATCCCGTAAACCGCAAACCACTAGGCATCGTATTCTCGGTATTAATACCACTGAAGCGGGACAAGCGATCTACATGGATACGCCTGGCATGCATAATAGTGAAAAACGTGCCTTAAACCGCTATTTAAACCGCACAGCAGAAACCACCTTACTAGGCGTAGATGTTATCGTTTGGTTAATTGATGGTTTGTCTTGGCATGAATATGATGAAGTCATCTTTAAAAAGCTAGAGCAAGCCGGTTTGCCGGTCATATTGGCTGTCAATAAAGTCGATAAGGTAAAAGACAAGGATGCCATTCTGGCTTTTTTTGCCGAAGCTCAGCATCGCTTCCCTTTTGAACATTTAGTACCTATTTCGGCATTAAAAAGAACCAATCTGGATCAGCTAGAAACTTTAATTATGTCGCTATTACCCGAAAGCGATTTAATTTATCCAGAAGATCAAGTCACTGATCGCCCTGAGCGCTTTTTAGCAGCTGAAATCGTCAGAGAAAAACTAACCAGACGCTTAGGTGATGAGCTGCCTTATGCCTTAACAGTGGAAATTGAACGTTACGAAGAACTGCCGGGCATCACTAAAATCTATGCCATTATCTGGGTCGAACGCTTAACTCAGAAAAACATAGTCATTGGTACGCAAGGTGAAATGCTCAAAAAAGTCGGTACGGATGCAAGATTCGACATAGAAAAACTCATCGCTAAAAAAGTCTATTTACAACTTTGGGTTAAAGTTAAAAAAGGCTGGTCAGATAGTGAGCGTGCTCTACAAAGCCTAGGATTTAATGACGTCTAATGTCGTTCATTTACAGCCGGCTTATATATTAAGTCAGCGTCAATACAAAGAAACCAGCCTGATACTCGATGTATTGACGCGAGACTACGGTAGAGTGTCATTGCTCGCCAAAGGCGTTAGAAAAGCCAAGTCTAAAACTGCAGGACTTTTACAACCTTTTATACCTTTAACGCTCTCTTATCTGGGTAAGACGGAGTTAAAAACCTTAACTGACGTTGAATTAATGCAGACCTTTAACCCGTTACCCGGTATGGCCTTGTATTGCGGTTTTTATATCAATGAGTTAGTGGAATGTTTTTTACATCAATATGATCCACACCCTGAAGTCTTTCTTCATTACCGTGAGTGTTTAGCGGCATTAATGACGGGGTTAAACGTAGAGCAGGCACTGCGTAGTTTTGAGCTTGATTTAATGGATGCAGTGGGTTTTGGGCTGCAACTAGAATATGACTTTCATACGGACCTAGCACTACAGCCCTTAGCTCATTATCACTTTAAAGTAGAACAAGGTCCGATAGCCGCTTTAGATGGTCGATTTGTCGGTAATACTTTACTAGCCATCAAGCGACGAGACTTCACTAATCCACAGGTGTTGATAGACTCTAAAATATTGATGCGCACTGTCATTGATGTGTATTTGCAAGGTAAGCCTTTAAAAAGCCGAGCTGTTATTAATAACATTATTAAATATTTATAAACATGGAAAAAACGCATATTTTATTGGGCGTGAATATTGATCACGTTGCGACATTAAGACAAGCAAGAGGCACCTTATATCCAGAGCCTATACAAGCCGCTTTAGTTGCAGAGCAAGCGGGCGCAGATGGTATTACTGCACATTTACGTGAAGACAGACGGCATATTCAAGATAGAGATATTATTTTATTGAAAGATTTAATTCATACCCGCTTGAATATGGAAATGGGTGTAACCGATGAAATGGTGGCCATTGCCTTAAAGATTTTGCCTTATGCTTGTTGCTTGGTTCCTGAAAAGCGTGAAGAATTAACCACCGAAGGCGGTTTGGATGTCGCAGGTAATCAAAAGCGTATGCAATGGGCTTGCGATACCTTGAATAATGCGGGCATTGAAGTGTCGTTGTTTATCGATCCGGAACTGGCGCAGATTGATGCCGCCGTTGAAGTAGGAGCATCAGTTGTTGAATTACATACAGGTTGTTACGCTGATGCTAAAAATCCACTACAACAGCGTGATGAACTAGAACGCCTCAAAGCGGCCGCCCTCTATGCCCATAGCGCTGGCTTACAGGTTAATGCCGGCCATGGGTTAAATTTTTATAATGTCGCTGCGATCTGTGCCATACCAGAAATTGTCGAGCTTAATATCGGCCATTCCATCATTGCTCAAGCCTTATTTACAGGATTAGCGCAAACCGTTAAAGATCTTAAACATATTATGAGACAGGCAAGGGCAGAGGCTTATTATTTAAGTAATACTGAATGATGAGTGCTATAAGTAGCGTAATTTTTTAGATAAGTTAAAGTAATATGCAGACCATAACATAACAAACCAAGTCGAACCAATGATGCAAGTCTTGAAAGTGTATCGCTTAAAAAAAGTGTGACATTAAAATAACATTATTCAACTTGGCTCTTGTCGCTTAATTAATCCGCATCAATGATGGTGCACAATTGGACATACCCATGAGCAATGTAAAAATCCTAGTCAAAATTAATAACTACATCGAAGTAAGTCCAGAAATGCTGTCTTTTGTGGTGGCTGCTGATCAATATAGACAAGAAACGACATCTTTTTCTCAATACACAACTTATGTGAAGAATAAAAGCAAGGTCGAGATACAAACTATAACAAGTGAGGATATCATAACCCCACAAACCGTAGATATTGAGGAAATCATGGGTGAGAACAATCGTCTTACCCGGGAAATCGACATTCTGAAAGAAAAGCTGGCAAAGCTAACGCCAACAAACCTGAGTAAGGATCAAACGATAGCCAACCAACAGTAATTAATTGGTTGGTTGGCACTGTCTGTGCCTATTTCATCAAAAGAACTTAATGGGCTCATTCGAATAATTTCCAGTATTGAAAAGCGCCAGACACTCAAGGCTTGAATGTGATAGTTTTGTAAAGGGATTTCTGAATAAAAGATGCTTCAGGAACAACGTCATACTGGCACGGATTGCCGGTATCTAGTTTATAGAAATAATATTTACAAGCCTTTAATTGCGAGGAAAAATATAGGCGAGGGGCAGTTTTGTAGCTTCGTTTAGGGTGATTTCGCTAACCTACCGAATCCAGTCTTGTATGATCATGCATCATGAATGATGCGCCTCCTAGCGTCGGAACATCCTAGGCACCGAGGGAATTGAAATTTCTATCAGTTAACGATAAGTGAATTGAGGTAGGTGATTTAGACTTAGACTTTGATTAGACAGCATCCATGCCGTCTCATAACTTGCTTACCTGCTGTAATGCTATCTCCGCTAACGTTATAACCGTTTTATTAACTTAGGCAAGTTAATAAAAATAAAAATGATCACAAAAAAAATTGATTTTCTAAAAGAATGGGTTAAGTTGAGGGCATATCTTAATTTACAACATAATGGTGAATGCTATGGCTATACCCTCTGATTACAATAAAGACAACGAAGTTTTGTTACCACTCAGTTTAGAAGATACCTTAGCTCCGACAAGTAGTTCGACTAAATCTATATTACTAGGCTTAGCTTTTTTAGCGTTTATTGTTTCAATTTTTGCCTTACTACCGATGTTTTTTACCTACTTATCAGAAGGTGATATTAGGGCTCCTTCAGAATTGCATGCAACGGATAGCGCAATTAAATTAAGTCTTCAAAACTCATCTTATAACCATAATCCTGTGGTTTTAGAAAAACAAACCGTTCCACCCAAAAAATATTACAACAACCTACCAATGGAATAATCCATTAATAATATTAAACAACTCTGTGCTTAATTATTCAAATAAACAATTTTATCGTTCTCACGCTACAACTCAGTAATGTTCTCAGACGGGACTGGGTTTGTAACCTCGTGACAAATATTTGATACATACTAATATGTTTAAAAAAACCTGTGGAGATAAAAATAGCCTGTATTGCTTTTTTATACAATTTAGCAAAGCCGCTTCGATCAGATACACTAAACGTTAAGAGCGGGTTTGCAAATCTCATCGGCTTTCTATTTTTCAGTATGTGTTATAGCTATGATTTTCTCTATCATATCTTTTTTACGAAAAGATTCCTGAAGCAGGATCAAAACCTTTATTCAAGTGAGTCATGCTATGAAGAGTTTTATTGCGGTGTTAACTACTATTTTCCTAACCGGTTGCAGTGTGCTTGGTATACGAACTGCAGACCAGCCTAGTTATCAAGTATTTAAGGATTATGGAAACATCCAAATCAGACACTATCCAGCGCTGCTAGTTGCTGAAACAGAGGTAATAGACAACTATAAAAATGCGAGTAATCAAGGCTTTCATCGCCTTGCGGGCTATATTTTTGGCAACAACCAAAAACAACAGAGCTTGGCGATGACTGCACCGGTTATTCAGCAACAACAAGATGAAGTTCTTGCCATGACCGCGCCCGTTATTCAACAAAAAACAGGTGCTGCCTGGCTAATGACCTTTGTACTGCCTACCGGTTATTCCGTTTCAACTGCACCCATACCAAATGATAAAGCAGTCACTATTAAAGAATTACCTGCCAAAAAAATCGCTGTCATTCAGTATAAAGGCAGTCTTTGTGAATCAGGTATCGAAGCAAACGCAGGCATCTTAATAAATTGGCTAAATAAGCATGGATATAAGAGTTTATCACCAGCACGTTCTGCGGCTTACGATCCACCTTGGACACTACCGTTTTTTAGACATAATGAAGTACAGATCGATATAGAGTAATCATGGTTGCTTAGCAAGCATTTAAAAAAAGCTCATGCGGCGAGTCATCATGCCGGTCTAGGTTTATAACCCCGACTGAAATGTTTGGAGTTAAAGGTGGGTAACGAGGTTATAAGTCTCGTCAGGATTCTACATGTCTTGGGATAGGCGGCACACACTTTTGCGGCAAGCCATTTAGAAACAAAAGTTGTGGGTGAGTTTATATCTTCTACTTACTATAAATCACATAGTGCCAAAAATATTAGGCTACTGCTTTTTCTGAGAACCAAACAGTATATGAGCCATTTTTTTTGCTTTAGTTTTTAAATAATCGACATTGTCATTATGGGCGATAACTTCCACAGGAATACGTCCTTCGACAATGATGCCTAATTTTTTAAGGTCGTCTATTTTCTTGGGATTGTTGGTTAACAATTTTATTGATTTGATCTGTAAACTTTCCAATATTGATGCTGCAATGCTGTATTCTCTTTCATCCGCAAGATAACCTAGGTGTATATTCGCATCCACGGTATCCATGCCTTGGTCTTGTAGATTATAGGCTTGAAGTTTTTTTAATAAGCCTATGCCTCGACCTTCTTGGCGTAGATAAATCAAAACGCCTGCGCCTGCATCATTAATCAATTGCATGGCCATGGCGAGTTGTTCACCACAATCACAACGCCTAGAGCTCAGTACGTCACCGGTAAAACATTCGGAATGTATGCGCACAGGAACTTGTTCTTTATTAGAAACATCACCTTTAACTAAGGCTATATGCTCTTTGTCATCAATGTTATTGCTATAATAATGCAAAATAAATTCACCATGCTCTGTAGGGAGTGGCGTCTGCACTAAATCTTTTACTTGGGCTTTTACGTCTATCACTAATCCAAAATCCAGGTTTACACTCATGACGGGATGTTGAGTGAGGTTGCTTATTCGTCCTGTTATACTAAAGTGGACGTTTTCGTCTATTTTACATGACAGTTAATAATAATGTTGATGAAGCTTTAGTTTGCACGGTAATATTCGTAAACTATTTTCTTTTAAAGTGCCTTATGAAATCTGATAGTCTTGCTATTAAACAACGATATGATCGAATCGCGCCTTATTTTGATGGGTTTCAAGCTATCATGGAAGGCTTTTTTTACAGGCGCTGGCGTAAGAAGTTATGGACTAAGGTCAATGGCATTCATATTTTAGAAATTGGCGTTGGTACTGGTAAAAACTTTGATTTTTATCCGGTTGATGCTCAAATTACTGCGATCGATTTTAGTCCGGCTATGCTAAAGCAGGCCGAACATAAAAAAATAAGGAAAGCGGTTACAGTCACGCTTAATTTAATGGATGTTCAATCCTTATGTTATGCAGATAATACTTTTGATGTTGTCATAGCCTCTTTTGTTTTTTGCTCAGTGGCATCGCCACAAAAAGGCTTAAAAGAACTGTATCGTGTTTGTAGACCGGGTGGGCAAATTTTATTATTAGAGCAAGTGGTCAGCTCAAAGCCATTATTTGCTAAGGTAATGAATATCATTAATCCAGTTATGCGGGTTGTTATGGGTGCTAACATCAATAGAAATACCATAAAAATCATCAAATCCTGTGGCTTTTCTTTCGTACGTATTGATGCAGATAGTAGCGATATTTTTAAATTAATTGAGGCTGGAAAGTAACTTGCCGTCTAAAAATTAGCTAACTTGGATTACGATGATAAAAAAGCGCTTTATTAAGCAACTGGTTAGTAGTTCTTTGGATTTGGCCCCGATTATTGTCGTAGTATTGATTTTTCAGGTGCTCGTTATTGGAAAGCCTATAGCCGATGTCGATCGTTTATTGATGGGACTGTTTTTTGTGGTGCTAGGCCTGTGTTTATTTATTCAAGGTTTAGAGCTAAGTCTGCTGCCATTAGGTGAAACTATGGCTTATGATTTTGCCAAAAAAGGGAGTTTATTCTGGTTATTGGTTTTTGTATTTTGTTTGGGTTTTTCTGCCGCAATTGCAGAGCCTGCACTCGTTACCATTGCAGAAAAAGCGGCCTTTAGCGCTAGTATTACCCATATTATTGAATCAACAGAAACAGCTTGTACCCGATATGCACTAGGACTACGCTTAACTGTTGCTATTGCTGTAGGCTTAGCAATATTGATTGGGGTATTCAGAATTATCAAAGGTTGGCCCGTATATTACCCTGTTTTTTGCGCCTACGGTGCCATTGCTTTAATAACGCCTTTTGCACCTCAAGACATTATTGGTATCGCTTATGATTCAGGTGGTATTGCTACATCGACCATTACTGTGCCGTTAGTGACGGCTTTAGGGGTAGGGTTAGCATCAGCTATTAAAGGTCGTAATCCTATTACTGACGGTTTTGGTTTGGTTGTGTTCGCATCGTTAATGCCAATGATTTTCGTGATGCTCTATGGGATAGCTTATGCTTGATTGGTTATTGCATATCAGTCTAAAGTTACTGGAAGTGTGCACTAATATTTTACCTATAGCCCTAGTTATTGTGGGTTTCCAATCCTTAGTCATACGTAAGGCTTTGGTTTATCCAAAAAAAATATTAGTGGGCTTTATCTTAGTATTAGTCGGTATAGTTTTTTTTCTTGAAGGTTTGGAGTTGGCCTTATTCCCTCTAGGAAGCTTAATGGCTTTTCAATTGACGACCCCAGAATTTTTAGGTATTACAACTAAGCTAGCCATAATAGTTTGGCAAGATTATTATTGGGTTTATCTATTCGCGGCAAGTCTTGGCTTTGCTACCGCGTTAGCCGAACCTACATTGCTTGCGATCGCCATCAAAGTTGAACATACCTCCGGCGGAGTTATTCGCGCTTGGGGGTTTCGTATTTCTGTTGCTATAGGCGTAGCGATAGGCTTAGCCTTAGGTACTTTTCGGATCGTTATGGGATTTGATTTGTATATACTTATCATCTTAGGTTATTGCATCGTTATCATTCAGACCTTGTTTGCGCCCAAATTAATTATTGCCTTGGCTTATGATTCAGGCAGTATAACCACGTCTATGGTGACGGTGCCTTTAGTGACCTCATTAGGTTTTGGTTTGGCTGAGGCTATTCCAGGTCGAACGCCCTTAATCGATGGTTTTGGTTTGATCGCGTTTGCTAGTTTATATCCTATCATTACTGTTTTGGCTTACGCACAAATTGCTCAATGGCTGGGTAAACGTAGTCTTTTATCTAATACTTAAAGGAAACTCATGCATTTTAAATTAATTATTGCCTTTGTCGAAGATGATAAAACCGACTTAGTGCTTGATACGGCGCGCCAAAGTGGTGCAAAAGGCGCTACGGTTATTAATCATGCTCGTGGTGAAGGCTTAAAGCAGTCAAAAACTTTTTTTGGACTGTCGCTAGAATCGCCCAGAGATGTGTTGATGTTTTTGGTTGAAGAGCATCTCAGTCGACATATATTAGAAAAAATAGCCAAAGTGGCTCAATTTGATAACCAGCCAGGTACAGGCATTGCTTTTCAAGTTGATGTTGAAGATGCCATTGGTGTTATGCGCCAAGTAGAAGAACTAACCCAAGAGCTTGAGGATACAATATGATCACAAATAACGCCTTAATTCGTGTCAAAGATGTCATGAAAACCGATTTTGGAACCATTGAAGGTGTAGCTACTGTCGCTGATGCCTTGATTAAAATGAAGACACTAAAAACAGCGGTGCTTATTGTTAATAAACGCAACGAAGATGATGAATATGGCATGTTAACGTCTGGTGATATTGCTCGCCATGTCTTAGCTAAAGATCGTGCCCCAGATCGAGTTAATGTGTATGAAATAATGAATAAGCCCGTTATTTCTGTGCATCCTGATATGGATATTCGCTATTGCTCACGACTGTTTGCTAATTATAATTTGGTTAGGGCGCCTGTTTTGGAAAATAAAGAGGTGATTGGTATGGTGAGTCCTAACTCCTTAGTGCTAGATGGCTTATATAAAACCTTTCAATAAATGGCGTCCTGTTAAAAATACCAGTACAATTCGCGCCTAGCAGAGTAAAGATGTTGAACGTGGATGTCCCGGTTATCAATGTTGTAGTTCTGTGTTAACCGTAAGTTTTTATTTTAGGAGTTTTCAAAATGGCAACAGGCACTGTAAAGTGGTTTAACAACACTAAAGGTTTTGGTTTTATCGCACCTACAGATGGAGGCGAAGATGTATTCGTACATCATTCTGTTATTCAAGGTGATGGCTTTAAAACACTGACAGAAGGTCAAACAGTTAGTTTTGACGTAGAATCTGGCCCTAAAGGCTTAACTGCCGTTAATGTTTATCCTAAGTAAGGATTAACGTTCAACATAAAAAAGGGAGCTCTTGTTAGTTAGCAAGAGCTCCCTTTTTTTGTTACAAAAAGACTAGTTTTATTTTAAAGGACGACCCTTAGCGTCTTTATTGATATGGCCTGCGAGGAGTAATATAACTTCTATAAATCCCCAAAGTGCCCCATAGCCAACGGTAGCAGCTGTCAATGCTAGCTGAGCGAGGCCCAGCTTGTAATAGCCTAAATAAAATCGATGCATCCCAGTAAAGCCTAGAAATAGTGCTAATGCTACAGCCACATATTTTCGTTTAACGGCTGTAGGCGGGGCTAAATAAGCCCCCACCAAATCAATCTTTCGTGCAGCGTTTTCATCAATTTCAAAGGTGACATCATCGCCAATATCGGGCGGAACTTGTGCAAACCAATCGTCTAAATGAAAAGTATACGTGTCGGTTTCATTTTTGATGGTTCCTGTTTGGTTTTCGGGTTGTAAACTTTCAATATGACCTATCATTTATCTACCTTAATAATGTGAGCACTTTAATGTTTTAGTAAGTGTGCTTATTTGTTAGTGATTTAAAGCGTCTGTTAATTTTCTTGTAACCGTACGGCTAACACATCACAGTTTGCATGATGGAGTACTCCGTTAGCGGTTGAGCCCAATAATAAAGCCCAGCCATGTCGACCATGTGAGCCGACGACAATTAAATCTACTTTATTCTCTTCGGCAACTCGAATTATTTCGGTTTTTGGACTACCCATTTCCAGCCATTGCAGGTCTTCCGTGATAGCATGTTCTTCACCTAGTTTAGCAAGTTTTTTTTTGGCATTAGTCATCAATTCATTCATGAAGTCTATGTTAAAAGCTATTTCTGCGCCATAACCAGTATCGGTTAGCGGCAAATTGTCGACTACATGAATAATACTCAGCTTGGCTTGATATTTTAGAGCCAAATCTTTTGCTCTTTCGGTAACGGCGGAACAATTTTCATAAAAATCCACTGCTAACAAAATATGTTTATAGTTGCTCATAATGCCTGTCCTGAGTGATATTAAACGGTTAGGTTTTGAATGCCATCCATATTTACTGGATCCCGACAGTCCATGTCGGGATGACGGCTTGGACTACTTAATATATTTTATGTGCCCGTTACCCTTCGAATAGAAGTATTTCTATTCCGCGTTTTCAATAGCTTCTTCTGCTTCCATCCAAGCAGATTCTGCTTCATCTAATGCTTTATCCACTTGAACTTTTCGATCTAATATTCGCTTTAAATGGTCTTTTTCTGAAGCTTCATAAATTGCAGGATTGGCTAATTGATGCTCTAGTTCCCGTTGTTCATTATGATATTTTTCAACCGCAATTTCTGCTTTTTTAAGAGCATCAAATAAAGGTTTATGTTTTTTTCTTCGATCGGCATCGAGCTTTCTTTGGTCTTTGCGTGATACGGTGTCATTGTTTTCAATGGCGGATTTATCATCGCCTTTTTTCTGTTCAGTTAACCATATTCGGTAATCATCAAGATCACCATCAAAGGGCTGAACTTTACCGCCAGCTACTAATAATAACTGATCTGTAACAGAGCGCAATAAGTGTCGATCATGAGAGACAACGACAATAGCACCTTGGTAGTCTTGCAGGGCTACGCTTAAGGCATGACGCATTTCTAAATCTAAATGGTTGGTGGGTTCATCTAGTAGTAATAAATTAGGGTTTTGATAGACCAATAGTGCTAACACTAAGCGTGCTTTTTCTCCGCCAGAAAAGGGTCTGACGGCTTCTAAAACCTTATCGCCTTGGAAATCAAAACCACCTAAAAAGTTACGTAAATCTTTTTCTGTAGCCTGCTTATCTAATTTTTGTAGATGCCATAATGGGCTTTCATCTAGTTGCAATTGTTCTAGTTGGTGCTGGGCAAAATAACCGATTTTTAAAGCTTCAGCTTCTTGTCTTTCACCCGACATCGGCAACATGTCGTCGGCTAGTACTTTAATTAAACTCGATTTACCTGCACCATTAGGGCCTAATAAACCTATACGATCACCAGGCGAAATCGATAGTCCTGCTTGCTTAATAATACAAGTGTCGCCATAGCCTATATCTGCTTTGTCTAAGGTCAATAACGGGTTAGGCATTTTGCCTGGTTTGGCAAAACTAAAATCAAAAGGCGAGTCCACATGCGCCATGGCAATGACTTCCATACGTTCCAAGGCTTTAATACGACTTTGTGCTTGCCTCGCTTTGGTGGCTTGTGCTTTAAAGCGGTCGACAAAGCTTTGAATATGAGCTATTTCGCGTTGCTGTTTTTGATAAGCTGATTGTTGCTGGGATAATTTCTCAGCACGCATTCTTTCAAAAGCAGAATAGTTGCCGGTGTAAATTTCAGCTTTGCTTTGTTCAATATGTACGATGTGATCGGTAATGGTATCGAGAAAGTCACGATCATGTGAAATCAGCAGTAAAGTTCCTGGATATTTGCATAGCCAGTCTTGCAGCCAAATCACAGCATCTAAATCCAAATGGTTGGTTGGTTCGTCTAGCAGTAATACATCAGAGCGACACATCAACGCTTGGGCCAAGTTAAGACGCATACGCCAACCGCCTGAGAATGAGTTGACGGCATTGTGTTCTTGAGCGGCAGTAAAGCCCAAGCCATTGATTAAGCGTGAAGCTCTGGCCTGAGCCGTATAGCCACCGATGTTTTCTAAGGCGGCATGTAGTTCAGCTTGTTTTATACCGTTGTCGGAGCTTTCAGCCAAGAGTAATTGTGCTTGTAAGCGTCTTAATTCTTGGTCGCCATCAATGACATAATCAATAGCTGAGCTGGAAACAGCAGGTGTTTCTTGTGCGACATGGGCGATTTCCAGATGCGGAGGCGTGGAAAACTCCCCTGCATCTAAACTTAATTCTTTTTTGACGAGTGCAAATAAACTCGATTTACCTGCACCATTGGCCCCGGTAAAGCCGGCTTTTTGGCCTTTGTGGATAGTGAACGTCGAGTTAGCAAACAGCACCCGCGCGCCACGGCGCAGAGCTATGTTTTTAAAATTTAGCATGGATGTTTAGAGTGAAAGTCAAAAGGCGCAAGGTGAAAGAAAAAGATAGTTTCAAAGGGGTATTTAAAAAGTACGTGTGTTTAAAAACGATGATCAATATCGGCGGCTTTCATGATGCTATTAGCGGTATGTCGTGATTTGCAAGCGTAATTTACGGTAATAGATACGCCTTTTTCCGATGCCCATATTTCATGAGAACCTTTAGCTGATCTAATTAATTTATAGCCATTCATGCCGCAACCGGTGGCTGAAAAAAAGAGACATGCGTCGCAGTTTTTACGCGTAACTTTGGTATATCCAGTGTGAGTAACTCAGAAAGCAAATGCCATACTTCTTTTTCTAATTCATCTGAGGTTTCTGCTTCTACAATTAGGTCTTTTAGATCAGGGCTGGTAGCGACATAAACATTCGTTAGTTTATCGTGGATAATTTCAACTTTAATTAAAAGAGATAAACCCATTTTTGCAAGGAGTGCTGCATAAGGCAAGCTTAAACGATACATGATATTCTCCTGACTATTGAAGTTGATTGGTGAAAGTGCAGAGGTGGGCAGACTTTACTGCCCACCTATACTCTTAAGAAAACCGTTCAATCATCTTTTCTGCTTGTTCGGCAAAGGCTTCTAAGTTGCCTTTTTTTATCTTATCAACAGGAATAACTAAGGCAGTGGTTAAATCGATATAGATATAAACATAACGTTTGCCATATTCGACTCTGACTAATTCAGCCCAAGCCATTTTATGTTTACCACTTGGTGATTTTTCAATCAAATGAATAGTGTCGCTAGGATCTATGATTAAGTGATAAGTGCCAAATATGTTGCTTTTTTCTTTAGCGGTATACGATTTAAGTAACTTTTGTTGCCAGCGTGACAGTGTCGTTTTAGGTACAAGGAATGACCAAAGTGCTGCTATTATAACGATATAGGCTGCGGTAGTCAGATCTTGATAGTAAAAGTAATAAAAGGCACTTAGGAGTGTCATCACGCCAGGTACTATCAAACGATTCATTCGTTGGTCATTTTGATAGACTTCGGTCTTCATATAACGCGCTGTATTAAAGTTAATTAAATCTTCTTCGCCAAATTCGTATTCTATTTCAAACATATTATTAATCTTATTGTAGTTTAAAGGTTTTAGTGCATTTTTATTTTAGTGTAAACACTGCGCCGGAAGGCATTGGACAATGTTAACATAGCTGTTCTGAAATAGCCGTGGATAGCTACTTGGTGCATTTTATAAAGTGATAAATAAACCATTTTGGCAATAAAGCCACCTATACTTACGGTACCCATTAAATTGCCCATTAAGTTACCGACCGTGGTGTATTTGCCCAATGAAACCAGTGAGCCGTAATCATAATAAACGAAATCGACCGGTTTTCCGCCCTTTAATCGCTGCTTGATAGTTTTCGCTAAAGTAGAGGCCTGCTGGTGAGCTGCTTGAGCTCTAGGTGGTACGTTACCATTATGACCTTCCCAAACGCAGGCTGCACAATCACCCATCGCAAAAATATGGTCGTCATTGGTTTTTAAGGTGCTATCGACTAGTAATTGATTAATAGAGTTAGTTTCTAAGCCGTCCAGATTTCTCAACCAATCGGGCGCTTTAATTCCAGCTGCCCACACTTTTAAATCAGCGTCTATAAATTCACCGTCATGGGTTGCAATACCGGCTTGATTTATTTCAGTGACCCGTCTTCCCATTTTAAGGTCAACACCTAAATTGACTAGTTGTTGTTGGGTTGCGGCTGCTAAACCAATGGGTAAGGCGGGTAATAATTGCGTGGCCGCTTCAATGATAGTGAGCTTGACTGTACTTTCTTCATTTAAACCATATTGTGCCAGTACATTGGTCACTTCGTGTAGTTGTGCGGCAAGCTCAACACCAGTAGCTCCTGCACCGACGATAGCAATAGATAGGGGTTTAATATGTGCGCTGTCTTTGCCGATATAGCTTTTTAAGTAAGATTCAAATAATTGCTTTTGAAACTTAAAGGCTTGTGTAGAGGTATCTAGAAACAAACAATGGTCTGCAACGCCTTTTATATTAAAGGTATTGCTAACGCTACCGATAGCCATGACCAAGGTATCATAATCAAAGCTACGACTAGGAATCAGTTCTTCACCTGTGTCGCTCAGCGTTGGGCTAACAAAGATTTTTTTGTTACTTCTATCTAAACCTTCCATTCTGCCTAATCTGAAATGGAAATGGTTCCTATAACCTTGAGGTAAATATTCAACTTGCTCTGACTCATCCAAAGTACCGGCGGCCACTTCATGCAATAATGGTTTCCAGATATGGGTAGAGGTTGCATCAATTAAAGTAATATCAGCTAAGTTTTTACTGCCTAAGTGTTGTCCCAAATGCGTCGCTAGTTCTAGTCCTGCTGCACCACCACCCACAATCACTATTTTATGTTTTATATTATTGATGGTCATGGTTTTTGATCCTCATCTAAAGTGTCTGCGCTTATTATAGTTAAGTACGCCGTCATTACTAAAGATTAATTCTCTGCTAGTTCCCGAGTTCCAATTCTCATCGTTATATGCGCACTTTAAAAGCAGGTCATTCTGGCGTGGATTCACCTCAGGCTAGCTGTTTTAAGTCCTTCGGGTAAATGCAAAACTGTTTCAGATAGATTTGTGCTGGAATTTAGTCAGCATGGACGTATAAAGATTATCATTGATAGAGGTAAGGTGTTTTCTTTACGGAATGTTGAAATGATTGATAATTTTTCGAGACAGGCAGATGGCCGTGCTGGCCAAGATGTTGAAAGTGAAATAGCTAGGGTCAGAGTGAATTTATGTTAAATAATTGTTAAAGTTTTTAATTTGTTGTATTCGCATTTCTTAAAGTTTACTTGGGTATTATTTAATATTTATCAGATTATTTATTGAATTTTTACTTTTCTCCAAGTGAAAATAGAAGATAAGCCATAGTTCAATATAGCTCCGATTAAGGCTCCTGAGGTACCAGCGATAGCCCAATGAACATTCTTTTGGTATAAGAAGTTAGCAAACGCAACATTCAAAAATGCCGCTATGGAACAGACCAGATAAAAGCTTAATAAGCCAAAGAATAGTTTTTTACCATGCAGTTTTTTATCTCTGTAAGTGAAGCTGTTATTTATAAAATAGTTGCTGGTCATCGCAATGTAGGTGGCTATAGTTTGTGACCAGACAAATTCGGTGTTTATGAGCATATGAAATGAGCTTAGAACCAATAAATGGACGCCAACACCAGTTAAGCCGACCAGCGAGAACAAAATGAATCTAACTGGAATGATTTTGCCGAATAATTTATGACAGAGCAATCCAATAAATTCAAGTGCAACGGTGGTGTCGAGTTTGCTTTCTCCGCTGTGTCGAGTATTAAATCTGAGTGGTACCTCTTCAAATATTAGCTGCTTAGGTGCTGAAGAAAAAATATCTAGCAGGATTTTAAAACCTTTGCCATAAAGTTTAGGGCAGATTTGGTGGAATAATGCTTTCCTAAGCATAAAAAAACCGCTAAGAGGATCTGTCAAGCGTGCTTTTAAGACTGTACGACTTAACAGATTGCCGATATTTGATAGTAGTTCTCGTTTTGCTGAAAAATCTCCTAGTTCGGAGCCTTCAGCGAATCGACTTGCAACCACGATACCTAAGGTTTTTTTGCTAAATTTTGCTAGCATGACGGGTAGCAAGGTTTCCTCATGCTGTAAGTCGGCATCCATGACGGCAATTAGTGGGGCTTTACTCGCTTGCATTCCTTCTATACAAGCGGAAGATAAGCCTTTTCTGTCTAGCCTATGAATGGCACTGATATGATCATGCTGTAATGAGAGTTGATCTAGTAATTCTTTGGTACCGTCCGTGGAATTATCATCTACAAAAATAATTTCCCAATTTATTTCTTTCAACGCGCTAGCTATTTTGTTACAAAGTAACTCTATATTGCCGATTTCATTTAGGGTTGGTACGACAATCGATAGTTCGTATGACACTTCGGTAGACATCCTGTTTAGATTTGAATGATATGCTTGGTCAATTAACCGCCCCGTTCACACTTTTTATTACGAATTCAGACCGAATTTATTGGCTCTATTTGCTTTCGTCTTTCACGATAGCTTTTTTTCTGTTTATTGTCCATAAGAAGGACTACGTGAGGTCGGGTGTAAACTTGTTAGCTTACGTTTTCCCTAAAAGAATCATTTTACATCGTTCAGCTATTAACGATTATTTGTTTTTTTATACAGTTACGTTGTTTCAAGGTACTTTTATTGTTACGTTGTTTTCATCAGTATCTTTGATGATGTCTTATTATATTGAAACTAGTTTGAACGGCTGGCAGCCCTTTTTTAAAGGTTATTTGCAAGGCGTTTACGGTATGAGTCTGCTGAGTACTTTGTTTCTGGCTGTCGTTGCTGATTTTACGTTATTTATTTGTCATTTTCTGCAACATAAGATCCCTCTGTTATGGGAGTTTCATAAAGTTCATCATTCTGCTGAAGTAATGACTCCTATCACGGTGTTTAGAATGCATCCGGTTGATAATATTCTTGCCTTTAGCATGGGAGGTTTGTTAACTGGGTCGGCATTAGGTTGTGCTACTTTTTTATTAGGTCGTAACGGCGTTTCATATAATGCTGCTGGACTCAATGTTTTTATGGTGGTGTTTTATTTGGCGGGCTACAATCTCAGACATTCCCATGTCTGGTGGAGTTGGGGGGCATTTGTTAGTAGGGTTCTTATTAGTCCTGCTCAGCATCAAATTCATCATAGTGCTGCGCCTGAACATTTTGATAAGAATTTAGGTTTTACTTTTGCTTTTTGGGATGGGTTGTTTGGAACTTTGTATGTGCCTAAAGAAAAGGAAACTATCGTTTTTGGTTTGGGTAATCAAGAGAATGAAAAGTTTTCTACTTTTTGGAGTTTATATTTAATGCCATTCATTAATGTGTTTGCTAATTTCAGATTGAAAATGCTTTTAGAACCTAAACGCTATGCTTCGCTGCTGGTTTTTTTGCTCGTAGTGTTGCCTGCTATTTATTTGAGCAATAAAGGTTCGACATATGAGCAACCTTCGCATAATGTTTATCTGGAAGATATGACGTGGCAAGATGTTAGGTATGCTTTGGATGCTGGCTCTACAACGGCTCTGATTCCGACTGGCGGTACCGAACAAAATGGCCCGCATGTTGTTCTGGGCAAGCATAATTACATTGTAAAATATACAGCTGGCAAAATAGCAGAAACGCTTGGAAAGACCTTGGTTGCGCCGGTAATTAGCTATGTGCCGGAAGGTTCAATTACTCCAGTTGAAGGGCATATGCGTTTTGCTGGAACATTGTCGATAACGGATACTGAATTTGAAGGTGTGTTGGAATCGGCAGCGCGTAGTTTAAAACAGCATGGATTTAAAGTAATTGCTTTTATAGGTGACAGTGGTGGAAATCAAGCTGCACAAAAGCGGGTAGCTGATCGTTTAAGTAAGTTATGGCAGGAAGAAGGTGTTCGGGTGTTACATGTTAACGATTATTACGAGAATAATGCTCAAAGTGCTTATTTACAGAACAATGGCTATTCGGCGTTGGAAATTGGCGGACATGCTGGAATAAGGGATACTTCAGAATTAATGGCGGTTTTTCCCTCGGGAATTAGAACAGAATTTATGGTTAATCATATAGACTCTGATTTTGTAATGACCGGCGCTGATGGTGATGCTAGTAAAGCTAGTTTATTCATAGGTAATATTTTGCTAGATTTAAAAATTAAAGCCGCAGTTAAACAGATTAAGGACGTTTTAGGATAAGGGTGCTGTCAGAGCAGTTTTGCAGTGGCTTTAGTCATGATTATCGTGTCTGTAAGGACGCGCCTGTCCCTACAGACATTTCGTAACCTTAACCTACAGCGATGTTTCTATTTTTGTTTTTAATCCATTCACTCCATGAGCCTGCGTAGATTTTAGAGTCTTTTAAATCGGCGTATTCCATCGCTAGCAAATTATGGCAGGCTGTAACACCTGAGCCGCAATAATGAACGACCTGAGTTGGCGAGGTCGCGCCGATAAGTGCTTTAAATTGCATTGCTAATATGTCTGGAGATAAGAATAGGCCCTGCTTATCAAGATTTAATGCTAGTGAGCGGTTTAAGGCTTGTGGAATATGTCCTGCGACAGGGTCTATGGGCTCTTGTTCGCCGCGATAGCGCTCAGGACTGCGGGCATCAACCAAGCAAATATCTTTTTTAGCGACATGGTTTTCGACTTGTTGTGCGTTAAGCCAGTTTGAGCAATTTAAATAAGGTCTGAATGCTCTAGGATGTGGGACGGGTAAAGTTGTGGTGACTTCGTAGCCAAGTTTTTTCCATTGAGGTATGCCACCATTTAATACTGCTACCTTGTCATGTCCTAAGCAGCGTAATAACCACCATAAGCGTCCTGCAAAAGCTCCGCCCGCATCATCATATACGACAACTTGGGTCTGGTTATTAATGCCCCATGCGCCTAGTTTCTTTGTTAGTAACTTAAAGTCGGGTAGAGGGTGTCTGCCGGTTATTTCTGTCGGATTCGCTGATAAGTCTTTGTTTAAGTGGGCATAACGTGCATTAGGAATATGG
>CAIVGC010000342.1 GCA_903905335.1 uncultured Methylococcaceae bacterium | reverse complement strand
ATGATAGGCCAGCACTTTGCCTTGATCATTCAAGGTTTGCAGCCCAGAGAATAAGGCTTTTAAATGAGAAGGATTATCCAAATCGGGGCAATCGTCACCCATTTGATTGTAAACCTGAGCTAATACTGAACCACCTAAGCGGCCAGAACCCAAATCTATCATCAGCAATAAAGTACTTTCAGTATCCAGCCATTTTAGCTGAGGCGTTAGTGTTTTACTGACATCCAGTACGGGTGCAAAAGCAGTGACGACTAAAGATAACGGTGCTGTCATGGTCTTTTCAACAGCACCATCAGTCCACACTGTTTTCATCGACAATGAATCTTTGCCAACAGGTATGGCGATGCCTAATTCTGGGCAGAGCTCCATACCTACCGCTTTAACAGTATCAAATAGTACGGCATCTTCACCCTGATAACCTGCTGCGGCCATCCAGTTAGCAGAGATTTTAATTTTAGATAGCGATTCTATCTGCGCGGCGGCCAGATTAGTCAAGGCCTCGGCAATCGCCATGCGACCTGATGCAGGACCATCGATAACAGCGATAGGTGAACGCTCACCCATGGCCATGGCTTCTCCTGTTAAGGCATAAAAACCAGACGCGGTCACAGCAACATCGGCCACAGGTACTTGCCAAGGACCGACCATCTGGTCTCTTGCTACCAAGCCAGTTACGGAACGATCACCAATATGAATTAAAAAGCTTTTGTCAGCAACGGCCGGAAAGGACAATACTCGCTGCACGGCTTCTTTAATATCGACACCGGTTAAATCTAATGCTTTAACATTAGGTTTAACATGCTTAACCTGTCTATGCATTTTGGGCGGCTTGCCAAATAACAAGGACATTGGAATATCAACTGGTTTATCACCTAACAAACTATCATTTAGCGTTAAATGCTCTTCTTGCGTCGCCTCACCTATCACAGCAAATAGACAATGTT
The DNA here is from genome assembly GCA_903905335.1 of uncultured Methylococcaceae bacterium. GTDB lineage: Bacteria > Pseudomonadota > Gammaproteobacteria > Methylococcales > Methylomonadaceae > Methylobacter_C. The sequence continues at coordinate 16,817 of CAIVGC010000342.1, read as the reverse complement.
CTCGTTCACAAAAAGAACTGAATAATGGCAATGATTCTGGCTTAATCGCGACGACATAACGCTCTTGTGCTTCATTACACCAAATCTGCATGGGTGACATGCCTATATCGGCATTATGAACTTTGCGTAATTCAAAGCGACCACCACGCTCACAATCATGAATGATTTCTGGCACGGCATTAGAAAGACCGCCTGCACCTATGTCGTGTATTGAAACAATCGGGGTGTCATGACCTAAGGAATTACAATGGTTAATGACTTCTTGGCAACGACGTTCCATTTCTGGATTTTCTCGTTGCACCGAAGCAAAGTCTAAATCTTCAGAACTAGCACCTGACGCTTGTGATGAGGCTGCGCCACCCCCCAAGCCAATTAGCATGGCTGGACCACCCAAAATAATAATGAGTGAGCCAGCAGGTATCGGATGCTTATCAATCAACATCGGACGTATATTGCCCATACCACCAGCAATCATAATGGGCTTGTGATAACCCTTGTATTCATTACCCTGAGAACCAGGTGCCACTTGCTCAAAGTTACGAAAATAACCCGCTATGTTAGGTCGTCCAAATTCATTATTAAACGCCGCACCACCTAAAGGGCCTTCCAACATAATATCTAAGGCTGATGCAATACGTTCGGGTTTACCAAACTCAGCTTCCCAAGGTTGAGCGTAGCCTGGGATTTTTAAATGCGATACAGAAAAGCCAGTCAAACCAGCTTTAGTGGCAGAACCTCTCCCAGTGGCACCTTCATCACGAATCTCACCACCTGAACCTGTCGCAGCACCTGGGAAAGGAGAAATAGCAGTCGGATGATTATGGGTTTCAACCTTCATTAACAAATGCGCGTCTTCCTCAACATAACTATATTCACCTGTTTGCGCATTTCTGATAAAAACTTGGGCTTTAGAGCCTACGGCAACCGACGCATTATCATGATAAGCCGACAAAATGCCCTCAGGGCTTTTGCTGGCGGTATTACGTATCATGGCAAACAAAGACTGCGCTTGCTCTACACCATCAATCGTCCAATCAGCGTTAAAAATTTTGTGCCGGCAATGTTCAGAATTGGCCTGTGCAAACATCATCAACTCGACATCGGTTGGATTTCTACCCAGTTCTTGAAAACCATCCGTCAAGTAATCTATCTCATCATCCGATAAGGCCATACCTAATTGCTGATTAGCCGCAACCAAAGCTTCACGACCTTGCTCAATAAGCTTGATGGCTACTAAGGGTTTAGGACTATGGTTGCTAAATAAATCGGGCTCAGCACTCCCAAGTAAAACCGACTGCGTCATACGATCGTGCAGCAAGGTGGCTAACTGCTTTTTAACATCTGCTGTTAATGGTGCGTCGGTGACTAAGCTATATTGTATGCCTCGCTCTATGCGTTTAATCGAAGTTAAACCACAACGCTGAGCAATTTCAGTAGCCTTACTTGACCAAGGAGAAATAGTACCAGAGCGAGGCACAACCAAAATTGATTCTAGTGCGCCATTAGCATTACTGTATTCTGCACCATAAGCGAGCAACTGACTTAAGATATCTATTTTCTGCTCATCTAACTCACCATCAGTATCAACAAAATGTATAAATTGAGCTGATACAGAGGCGACAACAGGGCTTAATTCTTGCAATTGTGCCAGTAGTTTTTTTAAACGAAAATCAGATAATGCGTAGGTTCCAGAGATTTTTAACATGAGAGAAAACGGTCAATGTGAATAATTTTAATTAATAGCGCAAAAGCATAATGCCAAGTAATAAACGATACGTCCGTTACTTATGAGTCGCCATATCTGCTTTAATAGTTTCTTGTAACAATGTTAACAACATAATGCTGTCGGCATCGGCTATAGGTTTTTTGTCTTTATCAAGTACTATTACATCGGTTTGCGGTTGGTCTTTATCTAGTTTAAGGGTATAGGTCTTTTCATTGCTTCGTAATTCACCAACCAGCGCTTTTAGTTTATCCATATAAGAGAGATTTTTTACGGAGTGTTCCTCAGGATCATATTTCAAGACAAAAAGACCTGCTTCCTGATCACGCACCATGACCTCTAAGGCTTTTCTGCTTAATGCTTTACCTAAAATACGCCAGGCTCTAATAAAGGGTACATTAAGTCGCAAACGATTTTCGCCCTTATCGATATTAATACGTTCAACAGTAACAAACTGAGCAGCTATTTCTTCTTCATCGTTATAAACTTTATCTATAGCAGGAGCTACCGAGGAATTACTGGTAACAACAGCATTAGAAGGTTTTACGTCATTAGTCGCTAAAACGGGTGCTGTATTTTCGGGCTCAACATGGGTCATCGATCCTGGCAGCACAGGCAAAGCATTAACTTTTAAATCCGCAGGATAAATTAGTCGAGGAAGTTCAGTAGTATATTGATACTCTTTTTCTTTATCGGGAAAATAACTTTTTATACGAGTACACGCAGATATTGAACTTAATGCTGCGATGGCAAGAATGGATAATATAATTTTCATTAAATGACTTCTGCCTGATGCAATGCATCGCGTACTAGATCAAAACAATCGGCTGTTAGCCAAGTTAACGGTAAGCGTATACCTTTACCAATCAAGCCCATCTCTGCTACAGCCCATTTAACTGGAATGGGATTTGACTGAATAAATAAACAACTATGCAAAGCTGCCAATTTATTATCGAATACTAAGGCCGCCACCTTATCTCCAGCCATTGCCGCCCAAATCATGTCATGAACTAAACGAGGCGCCACATTACCTGTTACCGTAATCGTGCCATTACCACCCAGTAAACAGAACTCACGGCTAGTGGCATCATCGCCTGTATAAATAGCAAATTCCATTCCCACTAGATCACGAATTTCTTTAAAACGAGATAATTGTCCAGTCGCTTCTTTAATACCCACAATATTACTAATGTGCGATAAGCGCCCTATGGTTTCAGGTAACATATCACAGGCGGTACGGCCAGGCACATTGTATAAAATTTGAGGTATATCAACAGCTTCGGCAATCGCTTTATGGTGCAGATATAAACCTTCCTGTGTTGGTTTATTATAATAGGGCGTTACAATCAAGCAGGCATCAACGCCTAAGGCTTTAGCTTTTTGGGTAAGTGCAATAGCTTCTTTAGTTGAATTTGCCCCAGTTCCCGCAATAACAGGAATTCTACTATTAGTAACATCAACAATAAACTTAATAACATCACAATGTTCATCTTCATCCAAGGTCGCTGATTCGCCAGTCGTACCTACTGCTACCAGGGCATCAGTGCCTTGTTCTATATGGTGATTCACTAATTTCTCTAGACTCTCCTTGTCCACATCACCATTTTCAAACATCGGTGTGACTAACGCTACGATACTACCTTGAATCATGAAATCTCTAGCTCAAAATTATACGGTTACAAAATTAATGGCATTATAACAAGCAAATACACAAAAAAGGTATTTACGACTAGCCTTATGCCTGAATGAGTAGCTTAAAATGTCCCTACAAGGACTACCTTATTAGTAAATTACCTTAGCTATCAATTGATAACTAGCCATTGCTATACCTTATTTCAAACACCTTAGAGTTGACTAAGGAAAATTGCTGACATATCATCTTCAACCAATACTATGTGATTTTACCTCCAACAATAAGCTTTCATGTCTACATTGAGCGCCCACAAATATGGAAGCTATGTAGGTAAAAATAACACAAAACCCTAGTATCTATGAAAGTTGGGGGCGCTATTGCTAACCCAAGATTAAGTATTTTAATTTAATTAGAAATCCGCAATCGTAAATACTTTAAATAAAATGAAAGTCGCACTACATCAAGATAACTAGGGGCTATTTGAGAAACTTCAAACCCGAACCTATAGAATTAAGATAACTTATTATTCTTTGATGTTTTTTATTTTTAACCTCAATTTAAATGGGGTACAAGTAACAACTATTTACTCTTTGAGCTTTCTTACAGGATGATTAACTTTATATGGCACTAAAAAACGATATCAAAACTAAAGTAAAAAATATCGTTGATGTAGACTTGGATATCATTGATGTCCCCTATATACCTAAGGTTGGTGATCCTAAATTAAAAACCAGCAATACTGGTCTACTTTTCGAAGCTACTACCGTTTATATTGAAATGAGAGGTTTAACCAGAACTCTCAATAACCATAATAGATCAACAGTTGCTAAAGTTCGCAGTGCTTATTTAGAAACCATTGTTAACATAGCTAATGACAACAATGGTCATGTCACTAATTTTAGTGAAAATAGTGCTTTACTATTTTTCCATGGAGCATCTAAAGAAACTCTCTCTAATGCTGTACTTACAGCAATGAAAATAAAGTTTATGCTCGCAAATGAACAACACGGTATAAAACCATTAATAAAGAAATATATAGATATTGATTTTGGCATAGGTATAGATCATGGAAAAAGCCTTTGCACCCGAATTGATGTCAGTAATAATCAAACTTATGGTCTATTCTGGATAGGAAATCCCATCGATAGAGCCATCATGATAGGGCACGAATGCAAGGCGCCAAATCATATAGGTATTTCTCATCATGTGCATGAAAACCTCAAGGATTACCCAAAATATAGCGTTCGTAAAAATTACAGTGGCTATGATGAAAAAGTTAATTTGTGGAGTCGCACCAAATTTATTTATAACGACAACTACGAATATTATTATCATTCAGACGGATCCGTAAGTGTTGAATAACACAGGATTCTCATAGAATTAACTACTACCAACAATTCACTTACTTATAGGCCACACATGAAGGTATTTAATATGCCTAGCATTACAGACGTACAGGACAACGATGACTGCTATTTAGGACAATTCATTCCCCTACATTATCATCATCATATGCTGATCTCTGAATACAGAATGAGCGCATTCAAATCAGCCATAGAACAAACTGTTTTTCCTGGCGCTAAAGTATTAGAGTTAGGTGGTGGCACAGGAGTTTTATCATGGTTTGCGGCCACTGCTAAAGCTGAGAAAGTTTGGTGCGTTGAATATAATCCTGACTTAGTCAAAGAAGCCAATAGATTGCTTCAGCTTAATACTGACAGTGAAAATATAGAACTAATACAGGGTGATGCTTTTACCTACTTACCTCCTGAACCTGTCGATTTAGTCATTTGTGAAATGCTACATCCGGCCATGTTAGTTGAAAAACAAATTAATGTTATTAGGCAATTTAAAGAACGCTATAGTCAACAGATTAGCAACAACTTGCCTCGCTTTTTACCCGAGGCGGTCATTTTGGCGGTTCAACCTATACAACAGAACTATATCTTTATGGGCTTTCATGCGCCCATCATAGAATTCCAAATACCCATAGCGCCTCAAATTGATACAACTGAACTAGCGCCACCTCAAGTGTATAGCTATATTGATTTTACCAAAGATATGTCTGAAGATTTTAATTGGCAAGGCACCTTTACCTTAGAAGCTGGTTCAGTAAACGCATTACGCTTTATTACAAAAAACATTTTATGCATTTCAAGCACTGATAACGAAATCACAGAGTGGCATAACCCGCACATGATTTTGCCTTTGCCTGAACCGATAGAAGCAGTAGAAGGAGACTTACTCGATATTAGCTTTAGTTATTCTGCGGGCGGATCATTATCACACTTACAAAATTCTATTAAAGCAACATTAGTGCGGCGCTGGCAAAACATTATTGACCCAACTAAAGAGTAACATTTAAATAACGCCTCAACAAATCAAGCGCCAGCAATGCCGCTTGATTTTGCTTGCGTTGAATAGGCCCTGCAATTGAATGACTTGCCCTATGTAATCCAGTATCCGTTAAAAGTACAGTATAGATATGTATCGACTTTTCTTTGTTGTGTAAGCATTCCTTATCACCGGCATAAAGCTGCACTAACACATAATCAGCAGCACTGTTTTTTTGGTGTTCGTGAGCCATAGATTCAGCTATGACCATAAAATCCACCCCAGCATCTAAATTAATTGATGATTGTTGGTAGTTTGTACTTATTAACCAATTACAACCTATACATTTTGCTGCCAATAATCCGTGACTAATAGTCTCTATGACGGCTAAAGTACAATTTCTAGCAGTCATCTTCTTATCCACTTCAAAAACAAAATCACCGACTGCACTACCTAAGCCATCAATAGCAAATACAAAATCACCTAACAGTTCAGAGAAATCGTCAATCAAAGCAATCATATCCTGCTTAGGGAAATCAAAAGGAAATAGTAACTTAAGATGCACATCGTCCGTACCGGCACGAAAACCTAATTGTACTGATGAGGGAATTTCTATAACGCTAATTAATTCCTGTAAAGCAGACTCCCCCAGACCAAACGTCTTAAAGGTAATTAACACCCCAGGCCTCAAGGAAAAGCGCTCAGGCAATAAAGGTAGAACTTGTTCCTGAAACAAATGCTTCATTTCCATAGGCACGCCAGGTAAAAAAACAAACCAACAGCGCCCGTGCTTTAATGAAAAACCAGGCGCAGTACCCCAGTAATTATCTATACGCTGCGCACCTTGAGGAAGCATAGCTTGCTTACGATTTGATTCTGGCATTTCTCGATGCCTGTTAGCAAAGAACCTAGCTATTTGCTCATACGCTAGCCCATCAAATATTAACGGACAGCCAAAGGCTTCAGCGACCGCCAATGCGGTCAAGTCATCGCTAGTAGGCCCTAAACCACCCGTACAAATACAACAATCAGCGCGCTGAGCAATCTCTAACAATAGAGAAACAAGCTCAGACATATTATCGCCAACTGCCGTATGTCGAGTAACGATAAAACCACAAGCGACGACTTGTTGTGACAACCAAGCGGCATTGGTATCGACTATTTGACCAGTGACCAGCTCTTCACCTTGTGAAAATATTTCCAATAATGGATTCATTTTAGGAACTCATTTATCAATACGTTATGCCAAAGTGGCAGTGTTATTAAACTTAATAAGGTGGTGACAGTCACGGTCATCGCATACAAAGCGCTATCGAGCTTATAACGATCACAAAAAACCACACCTAAAACCATACTCGGCATGGCCATATCCATAACAGCTGCAGCCTTAAATTGCCCAGGCATAGGTAAGTAATTAGCTATAATCGCTGCAAACAGAGGCATGATTAGTATTTTAATTAAAACAACCGGCAGCACATAAGGTATGTTTCTGATTTTAATAGCCTTCCAGCTTAAGGCTAAGCCTAATGAAAACAACATTAAAGGCACTACAGCAGCCGATAGCTTTTGTAAGGCGCCCGACAACCAATCTGGAGCAATGAAACCATTAAGATTTAACAGCACAGCCATAGCAGCAGCCCAAAAAGGCGGCGCATTAAGAAAAGACAAAGTTGATTTTGGCTTTACAGAGTCATCAACGCCATAATGCCTTACTATCATAATACCAATTGTGAATAAAAACGGTGCCTCTGCAAACAAATCCATCTGTATAGCCACTGATCGCGCCCAACTACCAAAAGTTTGCTCCAATACTGGCAAGCCCAGATATGTCAAATTAGGGAATGCAGCTGCTAGTATCATGGCACCTAGGCGTTTATGTTCAAACTTAAATAGAGTGCCGATCACCCAAATGCAGAGGATTGCAAAACCAATACTAGCAATTCCCAACAAACTAAACTGAAAAGATTGCATACCTATCTTAGCCGTCCATAGCACGTCTAATACCATGGCCGGCAATAGCAAATAATAAACAAATGATGTTAATACTGTTCGAGTTTGTTCGGCCTCTAATCCTGCGGGCTTTAACAAGCGCCAAATAACTCCGCTAGCCATTAACAGCGTCATTTGTACTAAGGTTGAGTTCATAATAGTCGTATTTATTTAAAAATGAGAATATTGATTCAAAGTAAAAGCAAGTTACTGTAAGATATCGCTTTCTGTAAGTGTTACTAGTAGTTTTAACAGAGCGTGATGATAACATTACTGCCCATTCGCTTAGTTCAATAATTTGAGGATAGTATGCGAAACTTTTTAAAATATTGCCGCTTAAGCTTCATCATTTCCTTATTGAGTTGTAATGTGGTTAAAGCCGACACTGATACACTAGAATTAATTTCACCTCAAGAAGCATCAGCATTATCGATTGAAAAAAAAGCGATCATCCTTGATGTGCGTGAAGATAATGAATGGAATGCCGCACATATTCCCGGTGCCATTCACATTCCCTTAGCACAAATAAACAATCGCTTATCTGAGCTTCAATCCTACAAAAATAGCGCAGTTATTACTCAATGTCGTTCTGGAGCCCGTTCTGCAAAAGCCTTAGACATCCTAAAATCAGCCGGATTTACCCAAGTCAAAAACATGGAAGGTGGCTTAATCGCTTGGAATAAAGCAGGATTAAAAACAGAACAATAACCAAGACACTAAGGTATTACGCATCACCTTTACACACCACAATTAATTAGTTATTTATCATACTATGGCTTTTATATCATCCAAACCCATCCCCGTCCGTGAACGCTTAATTATGGCCTTGGATGTTTCTAGCATACCCGAAGCCATGGCCTTAGTAGAAGAACTCGGTGACTCAGTTATTTTTTATAAAGTCGGCATGGAACTGTTTATGTCGGGTGATTATTTTGGCTTTATAGAATGGTTAAAGTTACAAAATAAGAAAGTATTTGTCGATTTAAAGTTTTTTGATGTTCCAGCAACAGTCGGTCGAGCTATAAAAGCATTAAGCAGCAAAGGCGTAGATCTTGCCACCATCCATGGCAATGACGCTATTATGGAAGCCGCTGCTAAAGAAAAAGGTGATCTTAAAGTACTCGCAGTGACCGCCTTAACCAGCTTAGATCGTGGCGACTTAGATGACTTAGGCTTTCATTGCGATGTACGTGAATTGGTCTTGTCTCGCGCTAAACGAGCACTACAAATTGGTTGTGATGGCATCGTCTCCTCAGGCCTTGAAGTTGAGATGCTCAGAACAGAATTAGATCATAAACTATTAGTAATTACTCCTGGCATTCGTCCCGTTGACAATCGTGAAGAAGATGATCAAAAACGAGTCGTCAGTGTCGAAATGGCTATGCAAAATGGCGCTGATTATATAGTAGTTGGTAGGCCTATTCGTGATGCTGATAACCGTAAAGCCATGGCTGAGAAAATACAAAGCCAAATATTAGCTCAATTCACAAGTCTTTGAAGTCTTAAAGCAAAAAACACTCACTCGTCATCCCAGCAAGGACTGCCGGGATCCAAAGTACATGGATGTACCTATAAGTAGTTTTTTACCTTTTGCCCTCATAGCTCTTACCCAACTTTATGATGCACTTTGATCCAGCTTTTACTTCCTCCTATGTAGTGGCTTTTATTATGGGCATATTTAGCAGTATGCACTGTATCGGCATGTGCGGCTCCATCATAGGTACGTTGACTCTGAGTCTAAGCCCTGAAATACGCAATCATAAAAAAACCCTACTACCTTTTGTTTTTAATTATAATTTCGGTCGTATTACCAGCTATACCATAGCTGGCGCCTTGATGGGTGGGGTAGAAATCTTACTAACACTCCCTTTCGGAGAAACACATGGCCATCGAACTCTACAATTAATCTCTGCTGCCATAATGACCGGAGCAGGACTTTACATCGCGGGCTGGTTCCCAAGATTTGCCTACATTGAAAAAACAGGTATCTTCTTCTGGAAACAATTGGAACCCTATGGCCGCAAATTGATACCTGTAAAAAACCTTACCCACGCTTATCTTTTTGGTATGGTTTGGGGCTGGTTACCCTGCGGCTTGGTTTATGGGGCCTTAGCCTTAGCAGCGACTACTGGCAATGTCAGTCAAAGTGCACTCACTATGTTAGCGTTTGGCTTAGGTACTTTACCGGCAGTGATGGGCGTCGGCATAATGACCCAAGTTTTAACTCGCTTATCCAGAATGAACCGCTTTAAACAAGTGATAGGATTGCTTATGATTGCACTATCATTATTAGCTATGTTACCAGGACTTAACCCTATGGCTTATACCCATATGGCCACACACTGAGAGGTTTATTATGTCTCATTTTAAATCAATCATAGGTCAATCTCCGGCACTAGAATCATTAATTCGTAGCGCTAAAATGGTTGCCGCTACCGATGTTACTGTATTATTACAAGGTGAAACTGGAACAGGCAAAGAAATATTTGCCAACGCCATTCAAAAAGCAAGTTCACGCGCTGACCAAGCTTTTATTACCTTAAACTGCGCCGCCCTGCCAGAAAGTCTCATTGAATCAGAATTGTTTGGGCATAAAAAAGGTTCTTTTACCGGCGCCACAGCAAGTACACAAGGGCTTTTTAAAGCGGCTGACGGTGGCACCTTATTTCTCGATGAAATCAATTCATTGCCCTACACCATACAAGCTAAATTATTACGTTTTTTGGAATGTGGTGAATGTTTAGCAATTGGTGAAACTAAAACTTATCAGGTTGATGTACGTATTATTGCTGCAACCAATACCGACCTAAGCCATTTAGTCGCTAAACAAGAATTTAGATCAGATTTATATTATCGACTCAATGTAGTCCCCTTAGAATTACCTTCCTTAAGACATCGTAGTAATGACATCGAAGCTTTGATTAATCACTTCATGACTATAATGGCAACAACTTACGCTATGGAAACTTCCACCATTAGCAAACAGGCATTGAAGGCTCTCAAAGCGTATTCTTGGCCCGGCAATATTCGTGAATTACGTAATATATGTGAAAGATTAAGCATATTGATGGCCGGCAAAACAATAGAACTGGAAAATCTACCAGAAGAATTTCTAGGCCCCGCCTTACAGAAACTAGACTTATTAGTTCTACCTGAAAGCGGCATCGCACTTGACTCCGTAGAAGCCAACCTCATTCATCAAGCTCTCAATCGTACTAAAGGTAATCGTAGCAAAACCGCTAAACTATTGGGCCTTACCCGAGACACCCTAATTTATCGCATGCAAAAGCATGGTTTTCATTAAGCTTAATCGATATTTTAATCATTGATATCCAGTCAGCAATGGCTAATCATTCATAAAGCGCAGCTTTTTAATAGCTGATAACATAGCTTCAGTAAAATAGGCTACCAACTTAAAGCGATACAGTACGAAGAGTCTATTAACTCATGACTATACAAAAGTAACTCCTCATACCGGCCGAGAAACCGGTATCCAGCGCCATGGATGGTAATCTTTATACATCCCTGTAGTCGTCATTCCGACAGTCCATGCCGGAATGACGCACATTGAGAATGCATATAACAATAAGCACAGAGAGTGCGCGCATGGATGCCGCGCGGCGGTAGGAGGGCAGGAAGAAGCGGCAATCGAACCGCCTTTTCTTTGAATACTTTCTAAAGGCTGCGCAAAATAAAGTATCTCGCCTTCAGGTGCGATAACCCGATACAAAAATCGTCGCGATAGCGACCTCATTATTTGTTTTTTTATGGCTACGTAACATCAGCTATTAAAATATCGTAAACGCTTTTAGTTTAGCTCTCATGCGAAAGTACTTGCACGCAAGATACCTAATACAACTATCTTATATAGGGCCCATAGATGAAACATGAACATATATTCCTTAAGGCCTTGGTACTAGGCTGTTTAATTACATTCAATATCGATGCATGCTTCGCCGGATATCCTCAGGCTTATTACAATCAAGCACCCGACTATAACCAGCAACCCATCTACAATCAACAACAACAACAATACTATAATCAACAGCCAAACTACGATCAACAACAAGACTATAACGATAATCAGCAACGATTTAATAATATGGAGCCATTTGAAAATGAAATGATGACTCCTATGGCACCACCTTCTTCACAACAAGAAATAATCATGCAAGCCCCCTCACCCATGCATGTTTGGATGCCCGGTTATTGGAATTGGCAAAATCGTTGGATATGGATACCTGGACAATGGTCACAACCCCCCAGACCCAACGCCGAATGGATGGAGCATCAATGGCGACAACATGAAGATGATGAACGCTATCGTATGGAACGCGGAGAATGGCGCTAACCCGAGCGTCATCCCGGCACAACTATAAAGATAATTTGGAGTGCAACGGCTTCAACTGAACTGTTGCACTCCAAGCCAAAATTTATCCTGATTAGCAAGATACTTCAGCTAATGTAAAAATGTTTGTCGTTGCTACTGAAGCATCTTTATAATCAGGAAATTTATTGACCAACACTGCTCAAAAACCTAATCATCAAAGACATCGATGAATAAAAAAACTATTATTCCTAAACACAGCCCCTTCCCTACTGCAAAGCAAGATGCTGGCAGAGTCGCCTATGATGCTGGCACTCCACAAAGTCATTCCCCTTCCTATCGTTTAGCCTATGATGATTTTGACTTTATCATGCGCGACGAATTACGTCCCGTGCGTTTACAACTAGAGTTACTTAAGCCTGAACTCAGCCAACTAGAACACAACATCAATGCCACCGTCGTTATCTTCGGCAGCGCCAGAATTTACGAATCCATTAAGGCTGAAAAAATCCTACACGATGCAGAACAATCAGCAGATTCTGTTAAAGTCGACGTTGCTACACGTATGCTGGCTAAAAGTCATTACTACGATGAAGCCCGTCAGTTAGGCACACTGATTACCCTAAGTGAATATGATTTAACGGTAGTCACTGGAGGAGGCCCAGGTATTATGGAAGCGGCTAATCGGGGTGCAGCAGATGTTAATGGTAAAAGCATCGGTCTTAATATCGTTTTGCCCGGTGAACAAAAACCCAACCCTTACATTACCCCAGAGCTTTGCTTTCAGTTTCATTACTTTGCCATCCGTAAAATGCACTTCTTAATGCGTGCCACTGCACTGATTGCTTTTCCCGGCGGCTTTGGCACCCTAGATGAACTCTTTGAAGCACTCACCCTGATACAAACTCAGAAAGTAAGCCCTATACCCGTTATTTTGTTTGGTAAAGCTTATTGGGATCAACTCATCAACTTTGATTTTTTAGTTGATGAAGGTGCCATTACCGCCAGTGATCGTGATCTGATTCAATACGCAGAAACCGCAGAACAAGCATGGCAATTAATACTAGAAAGTTATACCATTAACGACAACCTAACTAACCATAAGGCATCGTCATGACTCAACTCTCTTTTTATGGTGCAACCGGCCAAGTAACAGGCTCTTGTTACTTACTTGAAAACCAACAACAACGCATCTTGTTAGATTGCGGCATGTTTCAGGGCTCTAAAGAGACAGAAAAACAAAACGCTCTAGACTTTCCCTTTGATCCAGCCAGTATTGATGCCGTAGTGTTATCTCATGCCCATCTTGATCATTGTGGTCGTCTACCCAAATTGCTTAAAGACGGCTTTAACGGCCCTGTATTTTTAACGGACGCTAGCTTTCCATTACTAGAATTAATGCTCAAAGATGCAGTGCATTTACAAACTAGAGACATAGAATGGGAAAACAAACGCAGAGAGCGTTCGGGTAAAGAACTTTTAGAACCCCTCTATGAACTTTGCCATGTCGAAGACTTACTAAAACTAAGACAACCTATTGCTTATGAGAAAGAAACCATCATTTTACCGGGCATCAGCCTAAGTTTTCATGATGCAGGTCACATACTAGGCTCAGCTATCGTCCGCTTGCACATTACAGATGAAAACGACACTAAAACGCTGGTCTTTTCGGGTGATTTAGGTAATCCCAACTCGCCCTTATTACGAGACCCTTCGTTATTAACCGAAGCCGATGTCTTATTGTTGGAATCTACCTACGGTGATCGCAATCATAAACTGCTAGAGCACACCTTAGATGAATTAAGCGACACCTTAGCTGCCGCTGAAAAAAATGGCGGTAATGTCATTATTCCGGCTTTTTCGGTAGGTAGAACCCAAGACTTAATTTATTGGCTAGGTAAATTAGAACGCCAAGGCAAACTACCACAAAAGCAGATTTATATTGATAGCCCCATGGCCATTAGTGCCAGTGAAATCTATGCCGCCAACACGACACTATTTAATGTTGATGATCCAGAATTTAGCAAAACAGCCCCACACGGTTGGCACGCTTGGTTAAAAGGCCTGATATATTCACAAAGTGCTGAAGAATCCATGGCCATTAACCGCATTGCTGGCGGCGCTATTATAATTGCTGGCAGCGGCATGTGTAATGGTGGTCGCATACGTCATCATCTTAAATACAACTTATGGCGGCGCAATGCCCATATACTCATCGTTGGTTTTCAAGCCGAAGGGACTTTGGGACGTATGCTGGTAGACGGCAATAAGAAATATCTAAAAATCCTAGGCGCTGAAGTTAAAGTGGAAGCCAAAATCCATACCCTAGGCGCATTAAGTGCCCATGCCGATCAAAGCCAACTCTTAGATTGGGCCAGTCATTTTAACGCCCCTAAACCTAGGCTTTATTTAGTTCATGGTGAGAAAACAGCAGCATTATCCTTACAAAGCTGCTTTAGTCGTAGAGCATGGCCGGCTACTATCCCAAAAATAGGCGAAACCATTAGCTTTTAAAACGCCCCATAATTCTCACTACTAAGACAAGATAAGCTAGCAAGTTGGCTGCTCCAATGCCTGTAATGGCACAAATCGTCATCCCGGCAAGGAGAGCGACTTTTACTTGTGTAGTTACCTATGCTGCAATGGGCAAGTTGTCCTTGAGCTGAAGTAACTTAAAGTTAAGTCAAAAGAGTGTGTTGCCGTGTGCAATCAGGCTCGACGACCGTGCTTAACCAGCATCCTGTTATTACAGCTTGCCATCTATGCAAGACGGAATATTATCTGGCTAGCATAGCTAGTTGCCTGTCCATGTTAGCCAGATAACTAGCAATCATCAATAAGAGCTCATTAATAATAGTGCGATGTCTAAATAGAACAGTCAGTTATCGCTTAAACAAGGCGGCACACCGCAAAAGCAATTACATAGGTCTTAGCTAGAAAAACAAGAAATGTGTTGAAGCATTAACTTAACTCTCCATAAATATCCAATACCCTTTATAATTGAATGTGATTTACAATCATTTCCGAGTTGAACTCTAAAGTGCAATTCTACCATTTATGAGGCCTGCCAATTATCATCGCCAAAAAATACCGCATGGGGTGTTTTATAGTTCAGATGATTTTCTATCATTTATTATCTTATCTGAAGTTCCACAGTTTTTTTTCGCTTGTAACGTACATAGGTAAACCAATTAAAGTGGGGGTTGCTATAAATTATGCAAACCCAGTATTAAATCTCTATCCCACATAGCAAAGGTGATAGGCTTGATTAAAAACTAAAAAACTTCAGTTATCTCATTTCTATGGGATTTTTACTATGTTCGTGCAAAAATCTCAAATCAATAATTAGTCATGAGAAGGTAGGATTCGTTTGTTAAAAAAAAGAATGTTAGGCTCCGAAATAGTGGAGTTTGCGATAATTGCATCGTTATTATTTGCGCTGGTTTTTGGAATAATATCGTACGGAATTATGCTATATGATCTATCGGTTATCACAAATGCTGCTCGGGTTGGCGCTAGAGCGGGAATAGTGTACGCAGCATCAGGGAGTGCTCTACCATACACTGGATGCGCTAGTGCAACCAATCCCTATATAACCATTGCTACTATGACAACTCCTGGCACTAATGCGCCATTAACAGCGCAATGTGCTGCGAATAATGCACTTAGTGCTACCCCTTTAATTAGTTTTGCTACGGCAACGCCAACTATTAACTCGCCAGACCCCAATGTCGCTGCATGTGCAAGTTCCACCATAAACCAATGCGCGCTTACAGTTACGATCACCTACTTATATACAGGAATTTATAAATTCCCCCCAAGAACCCTAACAGCCACAACTACTATGAATTATGAATAAGTCTCTCACTAAACAAGGTGGCGTCGTGTTAATTCTCGGCTTAATATTAATGTCCAGTTTGCTTGGTATTGCTGCTTTGGCTATAGACGTTGGCTTCTATTTTTTAACTCAAAATAAGTTGCAAAATGCAGTCGATGCCGCTGCGTTAGCGGGAGCTGGTGTCATATACCGAGCGACTAATTTTACTATTGCCGGTTTTCCAAGTACTTTACCTACTATTGACTCGTCGAGTACTATTCAAGCAGCTGTAACTAATGCACTGACTGTCAATGGGTTTTTATCAATTACTCCTACCATTAATGTAGATTGGTGGAATAACTTATCACCCGCTGGAGCATATAAGTATCCTGCCGTTCAAGTAACTGTCAGTTCTTACAGCATCCCTACGTTCTTTGCAAAAACCCTTGGCATTGATACTATGCCTATCACTGCAACAGCAACAGCTATGGTTTCATATCCTCAATCGGCAGTGCCAGCTGCGCCATTTGCAGTGTCATATTGTACGATTTACAATGGCTGGGATTTAGAAGCGGGTACTCTATTGGCAGGCGGAGACCCAAACTTTGTGTTGGCCGGCAATGGACAAGCTAATGGGGAAAGTATATGTACTACCAATCTCAATTCGATCACAGGCACTATAGCTAAAAATTCAACCCAACTTACAATTCCTTATAACAGAGAGGTTAAAAAAATCACAATAAATACATTACTGTGTGATCGTAGTAAGGCTTTGGGTGATTGCAGTAAGTCAAATACATGGAGTAGTGTTACACAAGTTAATGGTAGTTCTATAGCGAGCATATGCCAAAGTGATCCGTGTGTATACACGCTAAGCACTAAAGCTAGCGCTACTCTGAACAGAGCCAACATAAGTGCTACAAGTTTTTCAACCGGAAACTGGACGCCGCTCGTCTATTCCACTAGCAACGTCGGTGAATCCACTATCAGCAGT
>CAIVGC010000341.1 GCA_903905335.1 uncultured Methylococcaceae bacterium | reverse complement strand
TGAACGAAAAAATCGTAACCCGCCTCGAAAAAAATCCTCTTCCAGAAGCCTGCTGAATTTCCATAAAAGGATAAAAAAACATTGTTTTTAAATAAATTTTTTCTTAACTTAATGGCAGTGACGCTGGAGCGTGGGAACGATAGGAATTTCTGCGGGTAGTTGGGCTTTACGCAATGAGCTGGCTTATTTGCGTGCTAATCCAGATGTCGTAAACCAAATAGACGTCATTGTATTTGAAGCGTGACGGGGTTTATAACCCATAAGCGCCAACTTAAGGTTAAATACATCAAATCAGGTTGGTACACAGTTTTAATCTATTTGATAGTTTCAGCAAACTTGCCACCTCGGCTGGTAGTACCTGCAATGCACGACGACGTGGACGCTCCATAAGTACTTTAAAGCAATCCGACTGATTAGCTAGACACCAACGATGCGTTTCAATAATCCACGAGTTTATTAAGGAACGCACTATTTTTAATAGCCGCCAAGGTGTTGTCATCCGAATTTGATCGAACTGATTCCAGTCATGACCAAAACGTTTATATACATGGCGCTCAATAACGGTAGCATATAATAATTTCCCATTAATCCAAACCTTACCTAATAAGCTATCTTTTTGGGTGCGCAGCAAGTCCAGATCCAACAGACTTTTTAAACGCTTAAAAACCAGCTCGACTTGCCAACGAGTTCGATACAATTCGACGACGGTCGAAGCCGCCATAACCTCTTCCGGTACGGTAGTGAAGACTATGAGCCAACCGGCTAAATATAAAGTATCCTGTGCTGGGGTCCGTCCTTTCCGGTTGCCGTCCTGCCGACAACGGCGCTGCTTCTGCTGCTGCTTCTGGCGGCAAGCGTTGCGCATGAATCATGCCCAAACAGCTGCGTCCTTTACTGAATAACCACACCGGCATACTGACTATATCGTTAGTCGCTTTTCGAAGATAGTCGGCTATGTTTAACCGTAATTCAGGCAGAGGTTCACAAGCTGATTGGCCTGTCTGACGAAAATACAACGGCATGGCGGTTGGTAGTAACCGTAATAATACATGCACCTCTTGGGCATTAAGGTCAAGAAGGGTCGCAGGATGATTGTAACCACGATCAGTCATTACCACATCACCTTTAGCAAAATTATAGTGGCTCAGGCTTTCACCTTTATCGGCACCTGTCACCTGAATTTCATGTAGCGACATACTCACCAAGTCCAACGCTAAATGCAGGCGATAATCGGAGCCTTTAGTGCCTGGCCCTTGTAAAGATGAACCGTCGACCACTAATAATCGAAGCGATGTTGATACGCTTTTTGCAGCGGGTAGCAAATTCATCAACAGCACTTTTAACCAAGGCTCACAAGCTTTTAAACGTTTGTGAATAGCGGTGTCCGTAATCCTTTCCTCTTGGAGCGTAAACACGCCTGCTGTCTCTCTAAGAATATTGTCTAACCCACAATAAATCATAACGACTTGTAATAATTGAGCGGGCGATTTAATTTTACGGCTTCGCGTAAACGCTTTGAATTCATAAGCCATTTCGTGATAATCAGCGGGTAATTCTCTTAAGAACTCTTCAAAGCTGATGTCTTGTGATTTAGGTGGAATTAGCATATCTCATTAAAAAAACTACCTATATGCGTATTCTTATTGATTTTTAAAGGGGCTACTCCTTAATTTGGCGCTTATGGGTTTATAACCCCGTTACTCAGGTTTCGAAAGCTATTGAAACATCCAAACGTTTCGGTCGGGGTTGCAAACCCCGACCGGCATGGGGGAACTCTTTAAAAATAATTAATCCATTTAATGACACTATAAATTAATGGCATCAATGTTAATTGAAGCATTGTAGTCTGAATGAACATATCCCTGTGCTCTGGTTCCTGGCATTCCCTGTCGGGATGACGGTTTGAGGGTTTTTGGGTGTTTATTGCGTTTGCTTTGATGGTTTTTTATAGGCTAATTACGATGCAGATGGTTCTTTGTTAGTTGTAGTCAGTAAGTCGTTATTCTGCAATAAACATAGGGCGCAATATGCCCAAATTCGTCATTCCGGCATGGAATGCCGGAATCTAGTTGCCATGGATGGCATTGCTAATGTAGCCACTTCTTATTTTTTTGTCGATTTATTGGATACACTGTAATCTGAATGAGCACATCCATGTGCTCTGGATCCCGGCATTCCCTGCCGAGATGACGGTTTGGGTGTTTTTTGGTGCTTGAAAAATTCGTAGCCTGTCAAAATGATGTTCTGATTTTATTGGATACACTGTAATTTGAATGAGCACATCCCTGTGCTCTGGATCCCGGCAATTAGCCCGTCGCATGCTCGTTTAGCCAGTCTTTTAGGGCATCATTCATGCGAGTTTGCCAACCTTTGCCCGTTGCTTTAAAGGCGGACAATACACTATTGTCGACACGCAGGGCAATCTGAGTTTTATCTGACCCAGATGGTCGGCCACGCTGTGCATGTGCCATTTGAATGCCTAGTCGTAATTCATTTGTAGTTGCTGGGCGGTCATCTTCATCGACGCCATCCCACACATAATCTTGGGCCGGTAAAATTGCTTTTACAGCGGTCAATACTTCTTTAGAACTCATCGTATTCGTTTTTGAGCCAGTCATAATAAAACTCCCGTTCTTCGCCACTTGCGTGACGGAAACTTATAATGCGCGTCGAGCCATCTCGCTCAATGTGTACTACTGTTAGCACGGCCAAAAAGCCCAGCGCATAAGAAATTGATTGCATTCGCAACTCATTATTCCGTGTTACGAAGCTATCAAGGCGATAACGTGACTCAAGAACTTCACCCGCTTTAGCAAAGTCAAGTCCATGCTTATTAAGATTGGCTTGCCTTTTGGTTTCATCCCAATTAAGTTTCGTTTTCATATAATAATTGTATATGCAAATATTATATGAGTCAATAATTTAAAATACAGAATACAGGGGTCGTATGCCTTTATTTTTACCCATTAACCCACATCAAGATGAGCTTCCTATGATGGTTGGTATGTTAAGGGCTTTACTTGTCTATACATGATAATTTGCTATGTTAGAATGATCAACATCCAATACGGGAAAAACGAACATGACTGATGATGAATTAAAAGCGTTGGTGGCAAGTCTTGCTGTTGCTCAAGATCGTACTGATGAACAAATGAAGCGTACTGACGAAAAGTTGGATCGCATTGGTGCTATGTTTGGCAATATTGGACAAAATCAAGGCGATGTTGCGGAGGAATTTTTTTACAACTCCCTAAAAGATACTCAAACCCTAGCTGGAGTGCATTATGATTTTATCGATAAGAGTTTCTCTCGTACCAGTAATGGCGTAAGCGATGAATTCGATATGATCTTAGTCAACGGTCAGGATGTCGCTATCCCCGAATCATTATAGCGTGTACATATTTCTGCTATGTTTAAAATCCTTTGCAACTAAGAAATTCAGGCTTTGTAGTATTTTTTATTGTAGACTAAACCCATAATTGTTATGTTCATAATCTGGTATTAAATTGTAAAGCCGTGAGCTAAAAATGCACATTGAATGGGACGAGCAAAAAAACCAGCAAATTAAATCCCAGCGAGGCGTTTGTTTTGAGGATGTATTTGTTGCGATTAGCGACGAAAGACTTCTTGACGTTTTGCCTCATCACAATCTTGAAAAATATCCAAACCAGAAGCTTTTTATCGTTCAAATACGCAGTTATGTTTATTACGTACCCTTTGTGGAAGACCAAGAAATCATTTTTCTTAAAAACATTATTCCTAGCCGTAAATATCAGAAGAAATACTTAATTGGAGCAAACCATGACAGCTAAAATTTCTGCAGAAGAAAAAGCTATTATTGACTATGTCGAAAGCGATCTTAGCAGCAGTGTCGATAATGTTGAAAGTGAAAAAAAACGTTATGCGAAAATTGCACTTACGCAAATGAATAAGAAAAAAGCCGTCAGTATCCGTTTGTTAGAAAGCGATATTGAGCGCATTAAAGCCAAATCTGTTAACCAAGGAATGCCTTATCAAACACTTATTACTTCGCTGATTCACCAATATGCTACTGGAAAAATAAAACTCGATACATAACTCATTGAATCATTTGAAAAATAAAAAAATACAGGGATCGTATCCCTTTATTTTTACCCATTAACCCACATCAAGATGAGCTTCCTATTATGGTTGGTATGTTAAGGGCTTATGCTAGTCGTTAATCGTCTTTAAAAATATCGGCTAATTGTTGAGCATCAATAGCGCTATCAAACCAGCGCTCAATGGCTTTTTATCGTTCCCACGACCAGCGTCACTGCCATTAAGTTAAGAAAAAATTATGATGAAGCAAATACTTATGTTGATAAATCCCCCCTACCCCCCTTTTTCAAAGGGGGGAAATTATGAGCTTTGTTTCCCTATAATTGACCTATATCGAAATACAATTGTTCATGATCAATCAATAACTGTTGCAGCATAAATCAATGCAAATCTGTTTCAGACAGATGTGAAATAAACGGCCGTACGGCTTATAAATGTAGGGTGGATTCGGAGCGATAGCGACAATCCACCACAAACGGAGCGATAAACTGACCCTCACTTGAATGCTTCCTCGTGAGTTTTTTTTGTTCGATTGTTTTCGATCTTGCGAATGTGCGGCGGATTGCTGTCGCGAATCCGCCCTAGGTCTAGCTGCTTGTGATTACGCTAAGTCAGCAGCACTTATTTCATGGCATTGAGAAGTTTTTTGGTGCTTAAAAAAATTCGTAGCCTGACAAATGATGTATTGATTTGGGCTAACGGCTTAGTTGTTAGCCCAAAACTTTTCTGATTAGCCCTTTACGCTCACTTCTAAAACTTGGCTCCATTGTCCGACGCGTTGGTCGTGGATACGATAAATGGCGCGGTATTTCCAGAGTGCGGTGCTGCCTGGGGCGGGTAATGGCCTGAGGTCTAGATAACCAGGTGATAGTTGTATGCTCAGCAAGCTAAAACTGCCGCTACCATAATCAACTTCTATTTCTAGGGCATCTGCGCCATTGCCTTTCCAATGCAACATGGGTTGTCCGGCTTGAAAATCCACCGTTAATATAGGTTGTAAGGTGCTTGGGTCTGGATCGACGCTGTTTGCAGAAATGATGTTGAGTGCTTTGCCTATGGCTTCGGTGTAATTTTTGTGATGTTTAATGCGTGCAATTAAGTCGCCTACAAAGCCGAAAATGTCCGCATAGAGTGTGGTGCTAGGCGCTGCTGGTAGGCTGGGTGCTGTGGGTAAATTAACCTCGGCTGTTTTGGGGCCATCGCGCAATACGCGTTTGAAGGCAAACAGAGCGTTGTTGAAATTATTGGCGGCTTCTTGTGCTTTAAGGCAGTAATCAAAGCCGTCTAAACCCGCTTGTAATTGCGCTAAGTCAGCGGCGCTTATTTCAAGCACTACGGCGTAGCTGGGGAGACTGGTGTTTAAGTGTTGTAAGAGCCCAAGTTTGTTGGCATCGTCACGAGGTATCGCTGTTTTGTTGGTCATCGGATGTTTCCTAAGGTTTAATGAAGGTTGCTTTATCTTACGCATTAAATGAGTGGCTAATGTGCCATCTCTGGTGTTTATAAGCAAGTTTTATTTTGTGTGGTTTTGGTTTGCTGGATTTTTAGACAGGTAGGCTTAGCAAGGTTTTTTGTCCCAGTTATTTTATGTTTTAGGTAAAACAAAGGTTCCTTTATGGTCCTTTTAAGACTAGTATTAAAGCTTGTTTACAGGGAAAGCCTTATGTCTATTAATGTTAAATTATCAGAAACCTTGGTTGACCAAGCCAAGCACTACGGCGTTATTGAGCATCGCTCTGTGCCTAAACAGATCGAATATTGGTCACAAATCGGTAAAATAGCCATAGAAAACCCAGACTTGCCATTTGCTATGATTCGCGACATTCTTGTTGCGGATCAAGAAGCGCCTGTTGGTGAATATCGGTTCGACTGATGCGTATCCTTGTTACCCCGACTTTTGTGCGTATGGTTAAAAAGTTACACGGACAGCAAAAAGCCGATCTTGATGCAGCAGTAAAAGCAGTGGCCTGCGATGCTTCTATTGGTGAAGCAAAAATGGGTGATCTTGTTGGGATTAGTGTGTACATATTTCGGATGGTTAATCAATTGAGCCTACTTTCTTACCGGGTACTTGATGCTGATAGCATCAAGCTTCTGACCGTTGGACCACATGATAATTTCTACCGTGACCTGAAGCGTTTGGATAACTAACTAAAAAGTGGCGTCATTCCGGCAGGGATTGCCGGAATAACGGCTTGCATAGATACCTATCTCCAATAAGATTGCCAATTTTAGTCTAATAATTTTTTCGCTCCATCAAATTAAGGTCATACTTTTTATATGCGCATTTTGATCCATGGTATTAATTTTTCTCCTGAATTAACTGGTATTGGTAAATATACCGGCGAGATGGCTGAGTGGTTGGCTACTCAGGGCCACGAGATTCGGGTTGTGACTGCGCCACCTTATTATCCACAGTGGCAATTGGCTGAGGGTTATGCGAATAAATGGCTGCGGGAAACATCTAAGGAAGGAAGTCTCTTGGTTTATCGTTGCCCATTATGGGTGCCTGTAAAGCCCTCTGGTTTAAAACGAATTTTGCATTTAGCCAGTTTTGCTTTTTCTAGCTTTCCTATCATGTTTTCGCAAATACTTTGGAAACCTGATGTGGTGTGGGTTGTTGAGCCTGCTTTATTTTGTGCGCCACAAGCTTGGCTGCTTGCACGTCTTTGTGGTAGCAAAGCTTGGCTACATATTCAAGATTATGAAGTCGATGCGGCCTTTGATTTAAACTTACTGAAAGGCGCATTTATGCGTAATGCCGTGGCAGCAGGCGAACGGTGGTTAATGCGTCGCTTTGATAGGGTATCGACTATTTCGCAACGTATGCTGGCTAAGGCCTTAAGTAAAGGTGTGGTAGCTGAACGTGCATTGCTGTTTCCTAATTGGGTAGATTTATCTACTTTTAATATTCATGACCCATTGATTCAATCATACGATGTGGTGAATCATTATAGGACAGAGCTGGGTATTGCTTCAGATGCCATTGTAGCTTTGTATTCCGGGAATATGGGAAGCAAACAAGGTCTGGAAATTTTAGCTCAAGTCGCGAAATTATGTAGGCCAGATGTGATTTTTGTTTTTTGTGGGCATGGTTCAGGTCGCACAGAATTGATAGCCCTATGTCAATATTTAAGCAATGTACGCTTTATGGATTTACAGCCTTTAGCACGTTTAGCTGAATTTTTAAGTATGGCTGACATACACTTACTTCCTCAACGTGCCGATGCTGCTGATTTAGTGATGCCCTCTAAATTAACTGGTATGTTGGCCAGTGCACGCCCAGTAGTTGCAACTGCACATGCCGGCACCGAACTGGCGAACGTGGTTGCTGTATGCGGCTTGGTAGTAGAGCCTGAAAATGCCCTAGCCTTTGCTGAGGCGATTAATAAACTAGCTAATGATCCAAATTTGCGCGCCCAATTGGGCTCTGCGGGTCACCTTTATGCGCAAAATCATTTAGATAAAACAGCGGTGTTAGCCAAATTTGAAGCAGACTTACAAAATCTCTTAAAGATATTATAAACAAAAGTTTCACTGGTCATTTCTATATTATTAGGCTGTGACCCACTACGATTCACATAGAGCCGTTTTTATTCAGTCGCAGTTAGTCCTTAAGTACCGTAGGCTATAAATCATGAGATTAAATTCAGAGACTACTCATATTATCGTAGATACCTTTCTAAAAGTTTTCGAAAAAGGTGAGCTATATCTTTTTGGTAGCCGTGTTGATGACACTCGTAAAGGCGGTGATATTGATTTATATATTGTGGCGGATCATAGGGAGATGATGGGGGGAAAACGCATCGCTTTTCTTACTCAGCTGAAACAAAAAATTGGCGAGCAACGCATAGACTTGGTAATTGCCCGTGGCACTGATCGCCCTATAGACAAGATTGCAATGAGCGAAGGGTTATTATTATGCCAACGGCATTGAAACCTCTATTTGATTCGTTAGATTGCCTGTTCAAAAGCTGCGAGATCGACTATGCGCTCTTAAAAGAACAAACGCTTAGTGAACCTTGGCTTTCAAACTATTCTAACCAGCGTATTGTTAACAGTTTTCTTTTTAACTATATCAAGATTCAAGATAAGCTGGGTGCTAGCTTATTTCGTAAGTTGCTGTTTTTTGCGTGAGATTAATAGTGAAAGTTTACCGATGATCGATATTCTTAATCTTCTAGAAAAATTGGAAATCATTCCATCTGTAGCGGTATGGTATGGGATAGTCTTAGAGAAATTCGTAATGTGATTGCTCATGATTATCCTACTGAAATCGAAGAGCGTTTGGAGAATATTGCCTTGGTTTTGTCTGGTTATGAACAAATAAAACGGCTATATGCCAATCTTAAGGATTATGCGCATTTAAAACAAGTGATGTGAATTGTTCCACTAAACTAGGAACGGCAGGAATTAATTCTGCGATATCGGTAACGGCAGTCCAGCGCTCCCTTCAAGATAAAATGGTATTGATAGTTATAGTTGTTATTTTGACTAGGCTCATTAATATACATACAATAACCTATGATAAATATTTTTTTGATGCCATCAAAGATGTAGCCAATATCAATAAGTATTTCATTAGCGAATACTAATTTTCTAGAATAGAACACCTTACTTACAAAATCAGATACGCAACATGATTATGGTGAGTTACATAGTATTGGCTACGCATTTATCGGCATGTGTCATTTTACTAATCGTAACAATCAGTGTCGTGTTAAGTTGGGCAGATGAATAAGCTGTACAGGCAGAAAATCGATGTGGTTATCGTAGCCTTTTTTAGCGACTCAAACACTAGTCAATTACCAAGTTGGTTAGTAACAGCAAGCATTTAACTAACATTAAGCTATTACTATGCAGAAATATTTCACCTTGATCATACTCACTGCCGCCATTCCGTTAGGCGCCAATCGGCCTTGGGCTTGGAGTCTTTATGCTATCTTGATTGCCTTGTTCGGTTTGGCATTAGCTATAAAAACAATAAAATCCCCTAGTGCAGGATATCTAACTATAAAGCCATTGCGTTATCCCCTCATTTTGATGATATTCCCTTTATTGTGGAGCTTACTACAAATATCTAGATCAATGCCCATGGCTTGGCATCATCCTTTTTGGGCATTAAGTAACGCGGTATTAGCTAATACAAACGCAGCTTATATCAGTTTATTGCCGCACGAAACTGGCACAGCTTTAATGCGCTTACTGAGTTACGGCTTAGTTTTTTTTCTAAGTTTTCATTACAATAAAGATAGTGATCAAACGCTTACTATGTTTAAAACTATCGCTTATGCCAGCGTTGCTTATGCTTTTTATGGACTAGTTATAGACTGGGGTCATTTTAATACCATATTATGGTTTGATAAATGGAGCTACCAAGACGTAGTCACTAGCACTTTCGTTAATCGGAATAGTTACGCTACTTATGCGGGGCTAGGATTGCTGGCCAGTTTTCCGTTATTATTTTCTAGCCTAAAATCTGGCTTTAAATATGGCTTGAGTAGCCCTTATGGGCGGCAGTATTTTATTGAGAATTTGATTAAGCAAGGCTGGCGTCCTCTATTTGGCATGATACTAATCGTCACCGCCTTATTGCAGACAGCATCACGCGGTGGTTTTATAAGCACCTTAATAGCTGTTATCTTATTTTTTTTAGTACTGCAAATCAGCCATAAAATGCCCAACAATAAAACATTTATTACTTTACTTCTTATTGCTTCTATTACTACTGGTTGGGTTTTCAGTCTTAGTGCTGATTCCTTAGTAACAAGATTAGATGAAATCTCGCTAGAAAAAGAACATAACGATCGTTTGATTATTTATCAAAAACTCAATCTAGCCAACCAAGAAAACCCTTGGCTAGGTAATGGCTATGGCAGCTTTGCAAAATCATTCAGCTTGTATAGAGATGAGTCTATTCATGGTTATTTTGATAAAGCACATAACAGCTACTTAGAAAACATCTTTGAACTGGGTTTTATTCCCGCCATTGCTTTATTTGGTGTATTTTTTTCTTTAGCTTTGATCTGTTTGAAAGGCGTGTGGGTAAGGCGCAGAAATTGGATTTATCCAGCGATAGGCGTTGCCGCAACAGTTTTAGTCGGCGTTCATTCTCTAGTTGATTTTAGCCTGCAAATACCAGCGGTTGCCTACTTGTATGCACTCATGATGGGCGGTGCAGTCGCACAATCACGGTCTAGTATTTAAAATACTTAAACACCAGACTACTGTTCTAGTAAAGAATGTTTAGGGCAAACATTAAATTTATATATCCACTAAAAAACCATGGCGCTTTAAAGCGCTTTAACAACTATGCCCAATTTTGCTGAATAATTGATATTACGCAGTAACGTCTTTTTATTCTCGTTTGCCGCGCTGAGCACTGCAGGTTTTGTTGGGATTAGCCCGAAAGGGGTGCAAGAAGAATGCTACCAACTTAAAGCAGGGCAAGACAGTATTTTAAGTATTTATCGTTCGCACCCTTTGCGCTCATTGTTATATACACTCTCAATACCCGTCCTTCCGGCAGGGACTGCCGGAATCTAAGCTACAGGGATGTATAAAGATTACCATCCATAGCACTGGATACCGGCTTCCCTGCCGGTATGACAAGTTACTTGTGTATAGCTATGGGTTGATCGTGGAATATTAGACTCTTGGTACTGCCCCGCCTTAAGTTGGTAGCCAAGAAGAAGAAGTGGCAATCGATCCGCCTTTTCTTTGGATACTTTCTAAAGGCTGCGCAAAAAAAAGTATCTCGCTTTCGGGTGCGATAACCCGATACAAAAATCGTCGCAATAGCGACCTCATTATTTGTTTTTTATAAACCGCTGAATGGCTATAACATCAGTTATTGATAAAAACCCTACGACCACTACGAACCAACCAAAATACCAATATACCGAG
>CAIVGC010000340.1 GCA_903905335.1 uncultured Methylococcaceae bacterium | reverse complement strand
TATGGCCTATCAATAATTGAACATCAAGAAATGAGGGGACGCGCCAAAACTGTCAAAGCAAAGGACAATCGAAAATAACTATAACCAGTGTCAGAAAAGAACCTATGAGATGGAATAAGATCAGCTAAACAAGACTATAGCTAGAGGATAGTGGAATTACTAGCAGATGAAACATCTGGCAGTAATTTGAAATAGAAGGTAATTAAATAAATTCTCCTACCTTCTATGAGCTCTAAATACTTATCTAAAGCCACCGAAAGAGCCCAATTTATTTACTGAGCACACTCCCTGTAAGGAATGATATTTTCTAAACAGATTGCAAAAAACAGCTAAGCATCAATAACTTTATTAGTCTATGGCTTCTCTATTTCAACCCAACTAGAACTTAAAACATACTACAGATTAATACAAAAATGTCATTGCGACATGCGTAGTTTTTGACCAGCGGTTAACTATCGATCCTAAATTACAGACATATAAAATTAAAACAGACCTACTAAACTTAGAACTGCTTTCTACTCTTAACTGACTACAAATTAAAATCGATATGCTGTTATCTTAAAAAACTTTAGAGTCTTATAGATTTAACCACCAAAAAGATTTTTATTTTTCTAATTGCTCTATCTTATTTTCTTTACCGTTCCAAATATCAGCTTCTGGAAGTGGCGGTTTAACTTCGGTAATAATCGGCCACTGCTTAGCTAAATCGGCATTTAATTGAATAAATATCTCTTGACCTTCTGGGAGTTCGTCTTCAGCAAAGATTGCATTCGCTGGGCACTCAGGCTCGCATAATGTACAGTCAATACATTCGTCAGGATCAATAACTAAGAAATTAGGTCCTTCATGGAAACAATCAACGGGGCATACGTCAACGCAATCCGTAAACTTACATTTTATACAGTTTTCTGTGACTACAAAGGCCATTTATCTTACCTTGGTGAATTAGGGAATTTTAAATTAAATTGCAATGATAGCAGAAAGACATACCCCTTTATATAATGTTTTGTAACTTATTGTCTCAAGAGCCCCTTTCTTGGACTCTTTATACTGTAACTCTGATTGCTTATGCTAAAAATAAAACTATTTACATTCAACACACTACCTATTTATACAGCCAGAAATATCCGATTACCCATTAAAAACATAAGATGATAAACTTTTTATGAGAAGACTGTGCATGGATGTACTCATCGAATGTGTATTGCAAAACGACAACTTGGTCAGCACATTATCAACCATACCCATGAAACTAACGACCTTAAACAATAATCTTTGCCACAAGCTAAGATATTGTAATAAAGATTAAGTCAACTTTTCTGGCTATCGATGGCACTGAGCCAACGGCTCTATCTTCTTTTCGCTCAATATGTCCTACTTTTTCAACGAAAAAAGCTTCTTTGCGTTCAATACGCCGTATTGTTTCAAATACTCGAACTTCTTTTCGATCAATTGCCTCAGTTGTAGGAAAAACACAGCGACTAGAAGCACAAAGTGCCAAGTAGACGCTACAGTTGCTCACTAAGACAGACTAAGAAGAAGAACCAATCCGATTAAGTAACAAAGTGCCGATATAAGCTTCTAACGAACAACAGATAGCATGAATGCTATGCTTATCAATTCAATCTAAGCTATGGCAAACTTCAAGCAAACTTCAAGTAAAGTTTCCCAAACATCACCTGATTGCTGACCTTTTATCTGCCTATCGGCCTTAGCAGCCAACACCAATATACTGGTTAAATCCTTATCACTAAGCCTATTCAATGCATGACTAATTAACTGTTTACGTTTATCCCAAATCTGATTATTTTTATAAACCAAATCTCTGGATTGACCACCTGCAATCGCCCATTTAATTTTAATCAAACTCCTCGCTTCTCGTGTCAACGCCCACAACACGATAGGTGTAGCAATACCTTCCGCACGTATGCCTGACAAAATTTTAATAACACGATCTACACGATCCGATAAAACGCTATCGATAAGCTTAAACACATCG
>CAIVGC010000339.1 GCA_903905335.1 uncultured Methylococcaceae bacterium | reverse complement strand
AGTTACTTACTTGACGAGCTATTTTCCAGATTGCAAAAGATATAAAGCAGATTGAAAAAGCTCTTCGCAAGGTTAAAGGAGTTCTCTGTCAGATCAGCATAATTCTTGGGCTGATTCACCTAGGGCTCTTGCAGATACCAGCAGAGCACCATAGTGTTTACAGAGCATGGTTCCTGTATTGTCTAACTATTTTTTATACTGATTTATACCTCTACGTTGACTAGAGTCTATGTCAGAGGGTAGTTTGAAATGTATGTGTAGAAAGTTATGATCTAAAAGAGCGCTGATTTAGAGGCTACTACCGCTAAGCCACGTAATACTAAATTTAAGTCTATGCTTACTTCAATGGACAGTTGTTCAGCGATAACTTCAGCATCACCGCCCGTTAAAATTACCGCTAGCGATGGAGCTTGTTTATTTAATATATGTTCAATTAGACCGCTTGCCGCGCCTAAGGTACCACTATAAATAGCGGCTGCAGTAAAGTTTGCAGGCCCAGTGACATAGCGTGCTTCATTAAGTTCTAATAAATCGGTGCCTACTGCTAGTGATTTTTTCATTAATGTAAGTCCTGGGCTGATCACACCACCTTGATGATTACCGTGGACATCAATAAAATCGATGGTAATAGCGGTACCGCAATCAATGATGCAAGCAGCTTTTTGATAAAGGTTATGTACGGCTATTAGTGCTAGCCAGCGATCAACGCCTAATTTTTCAGGTTGTAAATACGCGTTATGTACACCAAAGGCGTGTGACTCAGATTTTACCTGAATGATAGTTACGTCTGGCCAAATTTCAGTAGCTACTGTTTTGACTAGATCTAATAAAGGTGTTGAGCTAACACAAGCTATGGCCAGTTGTTTAGGAGCGGATAAATACTTCCAAGCTTTAATGAGATTATCAATATTAAGTTCTTGATTATTTAGGGCATGACTGCTTTCTAGCTTGCCCTCTTGAAAAGTGGCCCATTTGAGCCGAGTATTTCCACTATCAATTAATAACATCATATGACAGCACTACTAAAACTTACTTCACCAGATGCAAAAGCTTGGATAGTGCCATCTGCTCGTTTAATTAATAGCAGTCCGTTATCGTCAATACCTTCTACGATACCGTTAATTTGTTGCTGACCAATATACAGCGTTGCAGATTGTCCTTGTAAGCAATCATAACTGCGCCATTCATCCAAATAGGGTTGAATGCCAATAGTTTCAAAGCCATTAACAATATCGAGAATATGACTTAAGAGCGTAGTGGCGATTTGATTTCGAGAGATGGGTACACTTCCGATTACCTTAGTTAAGTCAGTCCAAGCTTGAGTGATGGTTTGTGCTTCTGAAGCGGGTAAAAAAAGATTTAAACCTAAACCGATGACTGCTGAGCAAGGGCCATCAGTTTCGCCTGATACTTCGATGAGTATGCCACCTAATTTTTTACCCTGACTGTAAATGTCGTTTGGCCATTTTAAACCCACATCATTTATATGATGTTGCTTTAAGGCTCTGATGGCAGCAACGCCTACAGCCAGACTTAATCCAGCGGTAGCGGCGATGCCGCCTTGTTGAAAACGCCAGAGTATCGACATATACAAGTTACTACCGTAAGGTGAAACCCACGTTCTTCCGCGCCGACCTTTTCCAGAGGATTGATGTTCTGCAAAACAAACAAAGCCTGATGCCGCTTGTTTTTGAGCGTGGTCAACTAAATAACTATTAGTTGAATTGATGCTATCGTGAATTTCTAGTAGAGATATTATGTGTTGATGCTCTTGGCTAAGCCCTTGGGTTATGGTCGTTAAGTCTAATAATTCCAAGGCATAATCCAGCCGATAACCTTTGCCACTTATAGCGGAGTGCTGTATGCCAAGTTCGGATAAGCTTTTAAATTGCTTGCAAATTGCTGAACGACTAACGCCAAGCACTTGCGATAATTCGGTGCCTGAATGAAAATGTCCGTCACTCAGCAACATTAATATTTTCTTTTGTTTATCGGAAAGGTGCACGGTCAAAACTCATTAGCAAAAAGTAAAGTAGACAGAGTAGGTGTTTTGTTACCGCGATTATACCTTGATTAAATCTTATCAGAATGCCTATGAGTTGAATTGAATAAAAAGTAAGGACACGCCGCTGCATATATTGATTGATAGTATTGCGTGTGAATTTTCTTGAACTCTAGCAATGAATATGTTTATGTATAACCCTATTTATAGTCTTGTTTATGCCATCATCCCATTCGTATTCCTTACGGATTAGCTTTTTTCTTTGTTTTAGTAAATATCAAAAATATCTAGGAGTTGTTATGTCTGATCAAACAAACTATATACGCTGGTTTAATGAATTAACCATAGATGACGTGCCCTTAGTGGGAGGGAAAAATGCCTCTTTGGGTGAGATGTACCAAGCTTTAACGCCACAAGGCATACAGATACCCAATGGCTTTGCTGTGACGGCTGAAGGCTACCGTTATCTGCTTGCAGAGTCAGAAGCTTGGCAGCCTTTACATCAGATTTTAGATGATCTTCAAGCTGATAATATGGCCGACTGAGCAAGCCGCGCTCGTCAAGCCAGAGACCTAATCTATAAGGCCACGTTTCCAGCTGATCTTGAAGCACAAATACTGAGCGCTTATGCGCAGTT
The DNA here is from genome assembly GCA_903905335.1 of uncultured Methylococcaceae bacterium. Lineage (GTDB taxonomy): Bacteria > Pseudomonadota > Gammaproteobacteria > Methylococcales > Methylomonadaceae > Methylobacter_C. Next base: position 1,840 of record CAIVGC010000339.1, on the reverse strand, counting down.
GCAACAGCAATATGGCGATGACATGAGTGTTGCGGTGCGTAGTTCAGCAACGGCTGAAGATTTGCCCACCGCCAGCTTTGCTGGACAACAAGATACTTTTTTGAATATACGCGGTGAAACGGCTTTATTGGAAGCCTGTAAGCGCTGCTTTGCTAGCTTATTTACTGATCGAGCTATCCATTATCGTATTGATCAGGGTTTTGATCATTTCAAGTTGGCTTTATCAATAGGCATTATGAAGATGGTGCGCTCAGATCTTGATGCCAGCGGTGTTATGTTTTCTTTAGATACTGAATCAGGCTTTAGCGATGTGGTGTTTATTACCGGCGCTTATGGTTTAGGTGAGAATGTTGTACAAGGCGCGGTTGATCCTGATGAGTTTTATGTACACAAGCCTACTTTTGAGCAAGGTCATCGTGCGGTATTAAAGCGCAGTTTGGGCGCCAAAAAAATAAAAATGATCTACAGCGATGGCCGTACTCGTGAATCGACTCACAATGTAGTGACATCCGAACAAGAACGTAATCGTTTTTGTCTTAATGACACAGATGTTTTAACCCTCGCTGATTATGCTATCAAGATAGAAAAACATTACAGCGCCAAAGCAGGGCAAGCAAAGCCTATGGATATGGAATGGGCTAAAGACGGTATTGATGGCACGCTTTATATTGTTCAGGCACGACCAGAAACAGTGGTTTCCCAATTAAGCGGAATGATATTGGAGCAATATACCTTAAAAAGCAAAGCCACTGCCATCGTCACAGGTCATTCCGTAGGTAGTAAAATCGCTACCGGTAATGCGCGTATTATTGAAAATGTCAGGCAACTAGGCAGTTTTAAAGCGGGTGATGTACTGGTCGCCGATATTACGACTCCCGATTGGGAGCCGATCATGAAAATTGCCTCGGCTATTGTTACTAATCGGGGCGGGCGTACTTGCCATGCGGCTATTATTTCCCGTGAACTGGGTGTGCCTGCCGTTATTGGTTGTGATAATGCTACGACAACGATTAAAAATAATACGCCTGTTACCGTATCTTGTGCAGAAGGCGATAATGGCAAAGTCTATGCTGGTATTCTTGATTTCGACATAAAGACCACCGATCTGTCAGGACTCAAACGTCCAAAAACTAAAATCATGCTTAATCTAGGTAATCCTGAACTGGCCTTTAAAACTAGCTTTCTGCCTAACGATGGTGTGGGCTTGGCACGTATGGAATTTATTATTACCGAATATATTAAAGCGCACCCTATGGCCTTAATACATCCTGAGCGCGTGCAAGATGCCATCGAACGTGAACAACTTAATGACTTAACACGTAATTATGTAAAGCCCGAAGACTTCTTTATTGAACGACTTTCTGAAGGCGTAGCTACGATTGCCGCAGCTTTTTACCCTAAGCCTGTGGTCGTGCGTATGTCAGACTTTAAAACCAATGAATATGCCACCTTATTGGGTGGTCGTGGCTTTGAATTTGATGAGGCTAACCCTATGATAGGTTTTCGTGGTGCATCGCGTTATACGCATCCTGCTTATGCAGAGGGATTCGCCTTAGAATGTGCTGCCATGAAGCGAGTGCGCGATGATATGGGGCTGACTAATGTTATTTTGATGATTCCGTTTTGTCGACGTGTACAAGAAGCCCAAAAAGTACTGGATTACATGGCGAAACTGGGTTTAACACGCGGTGAAAATGGCCTAGAAATTTATGTGATGTGTGAGATTCCCAATAACGTCATTTCGATAGATGCCTTCTCTCAGCATTTTGATGGTTTTTCTATAGGTTCAAATGATCTAACCCAATTGACTTTAGGTGTGGACAGGGATTCTGCGATTGTT
>CAIVGC010000338.1 GCA_903905335.1 uncultured Methylococcaceae bacterium | reverse complement strand
TGCAAAAAATTTAGAGCTATTTAGGCGTTTTAAGCTAAGTTCTGCAAACTTGTTTAAGTATTATCTCATTGAAATCTTAAACGACACGTACGGTATTAAATACTTTGTACGAGGTATTCGCCATTGTACCCGTTGATTCAATCAAGTGTTTAATATGCTCAATGCTGAACCTGCGGTACGCATGGATAACTAATGGCCGTACAAATATAATACCAATTGGCAAAGGGGCATGTGCAGTCAGCATGGCTTGTAAAACTACTTTATCTACTAACAAAGAAGGAATTATTAAACAATAGCGGCGGAGTGGTAATTCATGTGTTGCCATACACCCATAGTTACGCTGGGTATCTTGGTTTGTATGTTTTCCCAACCCAATATCTTTTGTGGAAGCTTTGGCTTAATGATAAAGCCGTTAACCTAACCTAAGCTGCGCGATTTGCTATTAAGCTCTGACTCTAATTGTTTTACATCTAATTCATTCTCCCATTTTGCGGCTACTACAGTGGCAACGCCATTGCCGATAAGATTAGTCATGGCGCGTGCTTCAGACATAAAACGATCGATGCCAAGTATTAATGCAAGCCCGGCGACGGGGATAGTCGGCACGGTGGATAGTGTTGCCGCTAGAGTAATAAAGCCGCTGCCTGTAACCCCCGCTGCCCCTTTTGAAGTTAGCAGCAGTACGCCGAGAATGGTCAATTCTTGAGTCATAGTCAGGGGCGTGTTGGTAGCTTGAGCTATAAAAATAGCGGCCATGGTCAGATAAATAGAGGTGCCGTCCAGATTGAACGAATAGCCGGTAGGAATAACTAGGCCAACAACTGATTTGGAGCAGCCCAGATTTTCCAGCTTGATTATCATGCGAGGCAGTACGGATTCCGAAGACGAGGTGCCTAGTACAATTAACAGCTCATCTTTAATATAAATGATGAATTTGACTATGCTGAATCCGACAGCTTTTGCGATAAGTCCCAAGACTATAAAAATAAATAGTAGGCAGGTCAGGTAAAAACACCCCATTAATTTAGCTAGCGGTGCAAGTGAGGCAATGCCGTATTTGCCTATGGTGAAAGCCATAGCACCGAAAGCGCCTATCGGTGCCAGCTTCATGATAGTCTCGACGATGCCGAACAGCACCTGAGATACTTTTTCAATGACCTGTACCACTTGTGCGCCGGTTTCTTTCATAGCGGCGAGGGAAAAACCGAACAGTAATGAAAACAGCAGTACCTGTAATATATCTCCTTTGGCAAAGGCGTCAACGACACTGACAGGAATGATATTAAGCAGAAAATCAATAGTGCCATGGGCTTTTGCCACATCGTTATAAACACTCAAGCTTTTGGTGTCTAAGGTGCTGGCATCGACATTCATACCCGCGCCCGGTTGAACAAGATGTACTACTATTAAGCCGATAAGCAATGCCAGTGTGCTGATTACTTCAAAATAGAGCAGGGCTTTAACGCCCACACGTCCGACTTTATCTAATTCTTGCATGCCGGCAATCCCGGTTACCACAGTGCAGAAAATGATAGGTGCGATAATCATCTTGATTAATTTAATAAAGCCGTCACCTAGTGGCTTCATAGTTGCGGCGGTTTCAGGATAAAAGTGGCCGAGTAGGATGCCGATGGTTATGGCAATCAGGACTTGGATATAGAGGTATGGCATGCGTTTTTTCATGGAGAGTTCTGTAAGGTTGTGTGTACTTAGAAAGATAAAAGGCGCATGTAAGATGAAACAATACGATGAATAACTGGGTTCAGAGGCATTATGGTAAGTAACAAGTTATAGCCCCAACGCTCCAGTAATTAATTGCAGTGCTCTAGCTACGCCTTGATCTGGCTGCATCTTCATCCCAGCTTGCTGGGCTTTTTCAGTCATAGAGACCGAAGCTAACACCGCTCTAATACCTGTCGCTAAACTCATCGCTGTCACTTTTTTTGCCGGCAAAGGCTTTCCTGCTAAACCCAAGGCTTGTAATTGCTTCGCCCAATAGAGTTGTTCATCCATAAACGGCACGACAATTGAGGGGCAACTCGCTCGAGTAGCTGCATGACTCGTACCTGCGCCACCATGATGAACAACTGCTGCACAGTATTCAAAGACTCTTTGATGCGGATGCTTGCCGATAAAATAGATATTTTTTAATTGTGTATCAGCCAAATACCGCGCAGAACTGGTTTGAATAATCGCTGGACAACCGACTAAATTAACCGCTTCAACAAATAAATCCATCGCCCACTCTGGTACGGCGGCTTGCAAGCTGCCAAAAGTCATATAAATAGGCTTACATCCACTGGCTAAGAAATCAGTCAATGATTGAGGAAAGTTCCAGTGTTGGGTATCTTCTGTCAGATTTAAAAAGCCACAGGCTTGATGATTCGACGACCACAACTCAGAATGACGACAGAACAAAGGGTCGACTGCCACGAGATTTAACTGTTGTGAGGTCAGTAATTCGGACAAAACATTTTTAGGTGGCGGCGCGCCGGCTTCTAGCCACAAGCGCGTTAAGGGTTTCTTGAGTGTCCAATTAAAGACTGTATCCAATAAAGCCCAACTTGCTTTATTAATGTAATTCCCTAAATCAGGAAAACCAATCGGTGCAACGGCAGGATTAGGCACAGCCGCATGACAAAACATCACGCTAATAAAAGGCTTGTGTTGCTGCAAGGCAGCTAATTTTAAAGGATATAAAAAATGATGACCAATCACGCAATCATGCTCAGCGACTAATTGCTGTGAGGCTGCAAAAATATCAGTCTCATAAGTAAAGAAGGCTTCATCTAATAAAGCCCTTAACCATTGCAAGGGGTGCATTTTAAAGGAGCGCTGGGCAAAATCTTGCATATCAAAATCAACATGCTCAGGTACTTGTCGATAAGTTAAGTTCATCTGAGCGCAGATAGATTGATAACTCTGATTATCAATACTACTGACGACTAAAGTCACTTGATGCCCTTGCTTTTGCAAGCCATGAGCCAAAGCTAATAAAGGCCTTATATCACCATTAGACCCCCAAGTTTGTATACCGATTTTCATTGAATTAAATTATTCTCACCGAATCACTATTAAGTTAATTGAATAGGTTGGTTTGCATATTTTTCGTGGCCTATCCCTGCATAGATGGAAATTTTTGATAAAGGAATGAAGTTCGCTTTACTCATTGTCGATTGAGATCATTTAATTGCGTGGTGCATTATACCTAACTATGCTCATGTATTGATTGAACTTATAGTTAGTTTGCCAAAGATTTTACAATTTTGGATTACCTACGTGATTATTTAATTTGTGTAAATTTAATTAGTTGGTGTCAGGATTTTTTACACTGATGAAATTCGATCATGGCACTGTTACCGTGAGGTGTAGCTGTTTAACTGCGCTAAGCTAATCGTATTATTAACAACATAGAGATAATATGTCAGGTTTCTTTACAAGTTCTTCTAAAAAGGCTTATTGTAACGACTATTATAGTCTATAAAAATACTTAACTCATTGTAATATAGTTAAATTTTAATTGTGGTGCGAATGATGCTTTGAAAATAAGATACCTAATTGGCTTTTATAGTTGATGTAGATGCATTTTTTGTTGCTGCTATTAGCAGTGCTATATTTTTAAGAAAAGTAGGTCTTATGAAACGAAATACGCTGTTTTGCACAGCATTATCAATGTTTTCTTTATCCGCAGTTATGCCAGTTCATGCTTTGACTATAGTCGCTAATTTCGAAAACTCAATTACCGGTGCCTCCAACAGTTCTTTAATTCAGGGGGCCATTAACAGTGCTATTGGAGTTATTGACGGCCTCTATGGTAACAATGTAAGTTTAGCTGTGAATTTCACTTACAC